>NZ_VMLO01000099.1:0-1366 GCF_013276735.1 Streptococcus sp. 1559 | reverse complement strand
TTTTGTGTAGAAAAAAAGTCCCATATCATCTATAATGAAAAGCGACAAAATAACTCATTAGAAAGAATCATATGGAACAATTACATTTTATCACAAAACTACTCGATATCAAAGACCCTAATATCCAGATTCTAGACATCATCAATAAGGATACACACAAGGAAATCATCGCCAAACTGGACTACGACGCCCCATCTTGCCCTGAGTGCGGAAGTCAAATGAAGAAATATGACTTTCAAAAACCTTCTAAAATTCCTTATCTTGAAACGACTGGTATGCCTACTAGAATTCTCCTTAGAAAGCGTCGTTTCAAGTGCTATTATTGTTCTAAAATGATGGTCGCTGAAACTTCTATCGTCAAGAAAAATGACCAAATCCCTCGTATTATCAATCAAAAAATTGCGCAAAAGTTGATTGAAAAGACTTCTATGACCGATATTGCCCATCAGCTAACTGTCATTCGAAAGCTCAATGACTTCCACTTTGAGTGTAATGTTAGAAATCTGCCTGAGATTATGTCTTGGGACGTTGAAACAGTCCGGGGAGTGACTGTTTCAATCGGGAGATGGAGATGAGTTTCATTGCTCAGGACTTTGATAAGCTCAATATCATCACTGTTCTTGAGGGTAGAACACAAGCCGTCATTCGAGATCACTTTCTTAAATATGATAGGGTCGTCCGATGTCGAGTGAAAATTATTACTATGGATATGTTTAGTCCTTATTATGACTTAGCTAGGCGACTTTTTCCAAACGCTAAAATCGTTCTGGATCGCTTTCACATTGCGCAACATCTTAGCCGTGCTATGAGTCGTGTCCGTGTCCAAATTATGAATCAGTTTGAACGAAAATCCCATGAATACAAGGCTATTAAACGCTACTGGAAACTCATTCAACAGGATAGTCGTAAACTCAGCGATAAACGTTTTTATCGCCCTACTTTTCGTATGCACTTAACCAATAAAGAGATTCTTAACAAGCTTTTGAGCTATTCAGAAGACTTGAAACACCACTACAATCTCTATCAGCTCTTACTTTTTCACTTCCAGAACAAGGAGCCAGACAAATTTTTCGAACTTATTGAGGACAATCTAAAGCAGGTTCATCCTCTTTTTCAGACTGTCTTTAAAACCTTTCTAAAGGATAAAGAAAAGATTGTCAATGCCCTTCAACTACACTATTCTAACGCAAAATTGGAAGCCACTAATAATCTCATTAAGCTTATCAAACGAAATGCCTTTGGATTTCGGAACTTTGAAAACTTCAAAAAACGGATTTTTATCGCTCTGAACATCAAAAAAGAAAGGACGAAATTTGTCCTTTCTCGAGCTTAGCTGACTTCAACCCACTACAGTTGACAAAGAGCC
>NZ_VMLO01000098.1:0-8321 GCF_013276735.1 Streptococcus sp. 1559 | reverse complement strand
AGCTCCCCTGCTCGTTCTCGTTGGAAATTGTGGAACACAATTCCTTGGCAAAGAACAAGTCAAAAATTATTATATAGAAGCAAGAGAGCTATGCAAGATTTATAACAATCCTTTAATGTTGATGAAGATAGAAAATTATTTGAAGGAACTAGATGCTGTTTAGTTTATCTTGATATTGGAGTGTTACTTAAACATTAAATAGCCTGTAAGGCTGATAGTTAGATTAATACTATCAGCCTTATGATTATGTGACTATTAGTTCGTCTCGCTCCGTTAGGTGCGAGACAAAAAAACCACCCGCTATGCGGGTGCAGTTCATTCAACACCTGATAGTATGCGTTTTTTAGGGTTTTAAAGACTGATTGCTCAGTCTCTTTTTCATTATAATTCAGTTATAATTTAATCTTATTTGAGAAAGTGGGTGATGCTATTCTCTAATAAGACTATGATATTAATTTTTGATAGTACTTCCAGAAATTATAGATCCCCTTTCATCCCCAATTTCTATTTTCAAGTGTCTGTACTATATAGTGTGTTCTAAATTCACTATATCTTGTTAGGGGTTGAGTAGAATCATTGATAACAGACTGTTACAAATCTAGTTAGCTGTATGATTTATATTTATCTATTTTTCTAGTAACCAATCTATGATATTTTTCTTCTCAATTCCATTGTAATTGGCTGTTGGCTGAATCGTATCCATTGTTAATAGATACTTGGGGAATTGATCTTTAATGGCTTCTAGTGGTCTAAGTTCTCTTTCTAGTGTTTCAGGAGCAAGTGTTGTTTCACTGACTTGATAATAAGCGTAGTGACCAAGATCAGTTACAACAACAAAATCAACCTCATATTTATCTAAATTACCAACATATACTTGTGAATATCTACGTCTCAATTCCAAATACACCATATTTTCCAAGATATGCCCAATGTCTTCTTTGTGGTCTGGCAATAAGAGGTGTCGTAAACCTAAATCAACGGGATAATATTTTTCTAAGCGTTGTAATAATGCTCTGCCTTTTACATCAAAACGTGGAACGGAATAAAAAAGTAAACTATCTGTCAAAGTTGTCAAATAATTTTCCAAAGTATTATGGGATATTGAAACATTTTGGCTGACTAGGGTATTGCGAATCTTATTTGTTGATATTAAGCTACCTGTACTACTGAGTAGGGTTCGGACAATGCGCTCAATAATAGTAGGATTTGGATTTCCCAATCTAGTGACAATATCATTTAACAGTATGGAGTTATATATTCCTCTGAGATAGTCAATTTTTTCAGCGTAAGATGATGTTTGCAATAAGTAAGGGAAAGCACTAAAGAGATAATTGTTAAAAATTTCTGTTGTATTCAGATTCTCTGTGAGAGATTGACCTGATAGATATTCTTCAAATGACAAAGGAAGAACCTCTATCTCAACATACCGACCAGTCAAGTTTGTAGCTAATTGGCTACTCATAAAGTAGGCGTTTGATCCAGTCAAATAGAGGTCAACATTTGGTAGGATGAATAGGCTATCTGCAACTAGTTCAAATTTTTCAACATGTTGAATTTCATCTAAAAAGATATAGTATGTTTTCTCGCTAACTAATTGATCTTTTATATAAGTGTATAATGTTTGGAAATGTCGGAGGTCATAATAACTCAGATCCTCAAAATTGATGGATATGATTTGATCCTCGTCTACTCCAGCTGCTAGTAACTCCTCTTTATAGAGTTGAAAGAGAACAGATTTACCAGCTCGCCTCACTCCACTCACAACCTTAATGATTTGGCGGTCACGATGTCTTCTTAAAAAGTCTAAATAATGTGGTCTTTTAATATAGTTCATAATAGATACCTCAAAGATAGTATAATACAAACAGTAATTATTTTCAAATATTTAGAAATAATATTTAATTTGTTTGATTATTTCTAATTGTTTAGAAATAATATCTGGAACTATTTAAATATCTTCAAGATAGAAAAAGAAATTGTACTTGTTGATGTTGAATCATTTGTGTTAACAAGTCATTTAGAAGCATTTAAGAAATTAGTGAAATGAAAAACTCATGGCAGAACAAATTGTTGGGTATATGGTCTATTACTAACAACTACTGCTAGTTTATGAGATAGATATTTAATTATTCTCGGATAAATAGGATAAGCGTGCTGAAAACTTAGATATGACAAACAAAATAAAATTTTTAAAAGCTACAGAGAAACATGGTATAATGTATCTAAAGGAGGTAGCATATGTCCTTAGATATAGATAAAGAAAAGATGACAATCATGGGAATAGCTTTTGAAAACAGATCCGTTTTTAAGAGTGTTTGGTATGCTTTAAGTACAAATATGATTGAAGGATGGCGACCTACGGTTAGTGATGTTGAAAAATTACGAGATGAAGCTCTTGCTCTGGGGATGACTTAATGAAGCGCAACTGTTATGAATCTTATGACTATGTTGATCCGGATAATTTATATACCGATCCGGGTTCTTCAGTTCTAAGAAATAAGCAGGAAGGAAAAAAGCATGTGAGCTTGAATATCGTATGATTGCTAGTAAGAGTTTGAAATTATTTATCAATCCTATCTTAGTTAATAGTTTAAAAGTAGTTTGTTTCACAACTGCATAAGCTTAGAAAAGTTGAAAAGTGATAACTCTTTAATAAACTCTTGGTTTGTTAAAAGATATTTTGTCCACTACATTTTTTCAATTGACTATTATTTGTCATAGATATAACAGATAGAACATTGCATTCAGAATAATGAAAAACGCATCAAAAATGGTGCGTTCTGTTTTTATGCTATCATAAAAGGAGGAAAACAAATTGAAAATTTTTAAGGGAGAGTTTTATCGAATCTCTGTATTAACAGACAAGCTAGTAAGGTTAGAATACTCTCGAACTGGAAATTTTGAGGATAGAACGACACAACTTATCTATAATAGAGATTTTGGCCAAGTTTCGTTAGATTATATCGAGACATCAAACGTACTAGATATTATGACGGACTATTTTCATCTGCACTTTAATAAGGGAGAATTTAACGCCGAAAATCTATTTATAGAATTAAAAGGAAATTTTGCCGTATATGGTAGTCGCTGGTATTTTGGTGAATCTATTGAAACATTAAAAGGAACAGCTCGGACTCTGGATGAGGCAGATGGAGCAATCACGTTAGAAGATGGAATTATTAGCAGAAATGGTATAGCCTTATTGGATGATTCTCAAGGATTTATTTGGGATGAACAGTCTGGTTATATTGAGAGAGACAATCAAATTGACCTCTATTTCTTTGCCTATGGGCATGATTATAGAGGAGCAATCAGAGACTTTTACCATTTGACTGGCTCAACACCCTTGTTGCCAAGATATGCTTTAGGCAATTGGTGGAGTAGGTATTGGCCATATACGTCAGATGAATATTTGAATTTAATAGACAGATTTGAAACAGAGAAAATTCCATTATCTATCGGTGTGTTAGATATGGATTGGCATATAACTGAAATTCCAGCACGTTTTGGAAGTGGCTGGACAGGATATAGTTGGAATAAAAACTTAATACCAAATCCAGAACAGTTATTGCAACAACTTCATGATAGAAAGTTAAAACTCTCTTTAAATGTCCATCCTGCTGATGGTATACGGGCTTATGAAGAAGCTTATCCTCAAGTCGCAAAACGATTGGGGTTAAATGTAGAACTAGAGGAACCTGCTATTTTTGATTTTTTTAATCCCTCTTTTAGAGAAGCCTACTTTAAAGATGTTCATTATGAGCTAGAAAAGCAGGGAGTAGATTTTTGGTGGATTGACTGGCAACAAGGGACACAAGGCATGTTGGATCCACTGTGGCTTTTAAACCATTATCACTATCAGGATAGTTGTAAAAATGCAGAAGGTGGCTTGATTTTATCAAGGTATGCAGGTCCTGGTAGTCACCGCTACCCTGTTGGTTTTTCAGGAGATACCATTATTAGTTGGAATTCCTTAAGATTTCAACCTTATTTTACAGCGACAGCATCTAATATCGGTTATAGTTGGTGGAGTCATGATATCGGTGGACATATGTTGGGGGATTATGACGAAGAGCTACAAACTAGATGGCTACAGTTTGGTGTTTTTAGTCCGATTACTCGATTACATAGTTCTAGAAGTCCTTTTAATAGTAAAGAACCTTGGTTTTTTTCAGAAACAACATCTAAGATTATGAAGAAATACCTTCGTTTGAGACATCAGATGATTCCTTATCTATATACCATGAATGTAAAGACACATGAGGAAGGTGCCCCATTAATCAGTCCAATGTATTATTTCTATCCAGAGAATGATGAGAGCTATAATGTTCCAAACCAATACTTTTTTGGAACAGAACTGATGGTGGCTCCCATTGTAGAAAAGATGGATTTGACATTCCAATCTGCAAAAGTAGATGTATGGTTCCCTGAAGGTGAATGGTATGACTTCTTTTCAGAGAAAAAATACACAGGTGGTGTGAAGTTAAGTGTTTATAGGGACATCTCGACTACGCCTGTGTTTGCAAAAAGTGGTGCAATCATTCCCTTGGTTGGTTCTGAGATAGGTATGGGTGTTGATTTACCTGAAGTTGTAGATTGGTATGTATTCCCAGGCAAACAACATTCTTTTGAAATGCTTGAAGATCAAAATGGTCAAAGATATAAAACAAGATTATCAATCGATTGGGAAATGGGAATGGTAGAGTTAGCATTACAAGGAGATTCTAGTATCGTTCCAAACAATAGAAAACATAGAATTCATTTTAAAGGAACGAATGTGTCTATCATTGAATTGCCAAATAAGAATGATACAGCTAGATTTGAATGGAAAGATAATAAAAGGACACCCCTAAATGATGAAGTTTTTAGACTACTAAAGACGGCTTCTCTTCCATATGAATTAAAAGATAGATTGTTAAATCAATTCATCAATGCCAAAAATTCTCATGACTTAATGAATATCTTGCATCGTCAGGACGAGGAATTGAGAGGGCGTTTGTTGGAAATGATATTTACTAGCCAAAACTAATTGAAATAATTAGAAAGTCATTTGTTTAGTGTATATGAAGCTTCGGTATGGAATTTGTCATCATTGGTCACATTGAAAATGTGAAATAAGCACCTACAACATAGACTTTACAACACTTCATGTTTCATATCATGGGGTGTTTTTCTATTTAAGTCAAAGCCAATCAAAAAATCTCACTATTCATCAGGCTAAAAGAAACCTAATCATAGTGAGATTGTGAATTATAGTAATTTTTGTATCGCCTCTTCAATTTGTTTGGGGTCTGTTTTTGAAGAAAAGCGCTCAAAGACCTGCCCATCACGGCCGATGAGAAACTTAGCGAAATTCCATTCGATTCGTTTTCCTAGTGGGCCAGATTTTTGGTCTGTTAACCAAACATAGAGAGGGTCTGTCTCCTTGCCGTTGACCTTAATCTTGGCAAAACGTGGGAAGGTGGTTTGATAGTTTAGGCTACAGAAGCTGTTGATTTCCTCTGAGCTGCCGGGTGCTTGTCCCATAAACTGATTACAAGGGAAGTCTAAGATTTCAAAACCTTGTTCTTGATAGCGGTCATAGAGTTCTTGAAGTCCCTGGTACTGGGGCGTTAAACCACATCCAGTAGCAGTGTTGACAACCAAGAGAACTTTCCCACGATAGGCATCTAGTGGAGTTTCTTGATTGTCTTGGTTCAAGACTGAAAAATCGTATAGTGAAGTCATTGCTTGCTTTTCTCCTTCTGTTTGGTATTTTTAGGAGTTTTCTCCTCCTGTAGGGATAGAAAGCCGTAGGTCAGGGTTCCAAAAATGCTACCGATAATCAGGCCATACATTAGGAAAGGAACACTTTTATCGAATTGCACGAGCAACTTCCCAAAATCTGAAAAGGACATCTGCTGAACGAAGACTTTATGAAAGATGAGTAGGGTAAAGAGGCCAATCTGAAGGCCGATAAACACAATCCAGCTTCGGAATTTGATTTGGCCTTTGCTGTAGGTTTTGAGGACAATTTCTGACTTGTCATCTTTTTCCAGCTGGAGTTCTTTGACGACTCTTTGAGTTTTTAAAGTAATGAAAAAAATGAGTCCAGAGTAAACGTAGGGCATGGCATAGCGAACGGCTTCTATGAAGCGTCCAAATAACAGATAAAACAAGAAGAGGAAGAAGGAAGAATAAACGATTTGGACCATGGAACGGGCACAGGCTTTGTAGATAATCTCTTGCCGGCATTCATCAAAAGGGCCTTGGATATGAAAGAGATTTCGAAGTAGGCGAGTGGTGAAGTCTTCTTTTTTCATGTTAGTAATCTCCTAGATGAGTGGTTTTACTGACTTTCTTTTACGAATTGATAGAGATAATAAAGATAAGTGATAGAAGAAAGGCTAGCGATAGTCAGCAGTAAATAATATTTCCAACCGCTTGAGATGAGCATCAGTTGTGGTAAAGATAGAATCATAAAGTACAGTGCTAAGTTGAGTATGCGTGTTTTTTGGGAGTCAATCTTTAGATAAGTTAGCCCTTTGTTAAGTGCTGGAATAAAGACTAGCCCGAGGAATATCTCGCTGATTGGCAAGTTCCCTGAAACGATGATGAAGATGAGCAGGGAACTGAACAAAAGATGATAGGTAAGTAAAGTTACTAGTGATTTCATAAGGCACCTCCTAATCCTGGTCTTTTTTAGCTCTTGCAATACGAAGTGAGTCGACAATATGTATCATCACCCCGAAAAAGAAAGCTCCCAGTATAGTTTTAAAAATATGTTTTGTATTTAGAAGAGAACTGATAAAATTTGGATTTTCACTTGTTAGGGTATCAATGAGTGGAATTATAAAAAATATCACTGTTCCATAAATCGAACCTGCTTTCAGACCAGGATAACGTAACTGTTTCTGTTCTTTTTTCATGAGTTTCCTCCTAATCATTATCCTGATTTTTCTTGGCTTTTGCAATGCGACGGGAGATGATAATTTGTATAATCACTCCGAAGAAGAAAGATTGGAGAATACTTGAAAAAATATTTTTAAAAGTGAGAAGAGACTGAAGATAGTCCTGACTCTCACCTAGCAGTATATGGAGAAGAGGGGTTGAAAAAAAACTCATTAATCCATAGAGTAGACCTGCTTTCATACCAGGGTAGTGTAGTTGCTTGCTTTCTTTCTCGCTCAGCATATCTGGATCAATAGCTGTAATCCCTGTTTTTTTGGTTTGGGAGAGCACATAGAGAGCAGAAATCATCGAAATGCCGAATACCACAAGAGGATAGCCGATAGCGACAATTTGTGGGTATTTATAAGCGAGGACAAAGGGGATGAGATTTCCAAATGTCATCAGATAAAAGAGGATGATAAAGACTTGATTGCCAATACGATCAGCCTCGCGTCGTTTGTGTTCATCAAGTGGTCCTGAAATGCCATAAATGCGTTTGATCAGTTTTTCCGTGAAGGTTTCTTTTTTCATAAGTTTGCTCCTTTTTTAAAAATTATCCTCCCAAAAGAGACTGTTGAGGTCAGTTTGGAGGCTGCGGGCGAGATTGAGACAGAGTTCCAAGGTTGGATTGTACTTGTCGTTTTCAATCATATTGATGGTCTGTCTCGAGACACCGATATCCTTGGCTAGTTCTAGCTGGGAAATGCCCAGTTCCTTGCGAAATTCTTTCACACGATTCATCTGGTCTCCTTTCTGATTTATGTCGTATATATTTGACTATATTATATTCTTTTAAATATAAAGTGTCAAGTATTTTTGACATATTTTTGAAGAAATAGTAGTCTCCTTGTCCGATTATCACATTAAAATGAAAGCTCTTCTAGGCATAAGAAAACACCTCTGAGTTATACTTGTTGTTCAATCACAAACACAAGAAAGGCACAGAAATGCAAAACCATTATACTACAAAAGCCAAACATTTGACAATCGATAACCGTCGCTTAATCGAACGATGGAAAAAGGAAGGGAAATCAAATAGAGAAATTGCCTTTCTGCTTGGAAAAGTTCCTCAAACTATCCACACTGAAATCAAGCGTGGGACAGTCCGACAATGTCTTGGAAAAGGGCGCTTTAAAGAGGTTTATTCTGCCGACTATGCTCAACAGTCTTATGAAAATAATCGCAAGCGCTCGGTCAAGAAATCAAGCTTGACCAAGGAACTAAAGGAAAAGATTCTCCACTATCATAACCAAAAATTTTCGCTTGATAAGAAACAGGCTAGCACCAACTTTAAACCTGCTGGTCAATCCATCGAACAGCGGCCTGAAGCTATAAATCTTCGCTTGGAGAATGGGCATTATGATACTCAATTATTTTCAAAAAGCAACCTT
>NZ_VMLO01000097.1:0-1096 GCF_013276735.1 Streptococcus sp. 1559 | reverse complement strand
TGAAGAAGCGCTTCTAAACCAAACTCCTTATATTTTTTCAAATTCCTCCAAACAGTTGTTTTATTGCAATCTAGCAAATCCATGATTTCCTTATAACTCTTTTCTTTTGAGCGAAAATAAATAATCTGTAGACGTTTGTGATATTTGGCGTACGATGAATCTCTTAGGAGTTGTTCAATTTTTTGTGTTTCTTCGTTTGTAAGTTTCATAACTACTATTATAAGATGTTTTTTTGATTTTAGTCCAGTATGAGATTGATACGGTTCTGCTTACAAGAGTGAAAAATTATTGTTTACTGGTCTTAACTGATCGAAGGACTAGGCATCAAATTATCCGATTGATTCCAAATAAAAGTGCTGAGGCGGTCAATCAGGCTTTAAAACTCATCTTAAAACAAGACAAGATTCTGTCCATCACGGCAGATAATGGTACAGAATTTAACCGCTTGTCTGATGTATTTTCTGAGGAACATATCTATTATGCGCACCCCTATGCCTCTTGGGAAAGGGGAACTAATGAGAATCACAACAGCCTCATTCGGAGATGGTTACCTAAGGGAACTAAGAAAACGACTCCCAAAGAAGTCGCATTCATCGAAAATTGGATTAATAACTATCCTAAAAAATGCTTGAACTACAAATCACCCAGAGAAGACTTCTTCATGGCTAACTTGAACTTGAAATTTGGCGAGAAGTTAGCAAATTGTAAAAAGTTTAAAAAAATTAGAAAAAGGTGTTGACAAGTCTGAAAAAGACTGTATAATAGTAAGAGTTGAAAATAACCACTCTGGTCCGTTGGTCAAGGGGTTAAGACACCGCCTTTTCACGGCGGTAACACGGGTTCGAATCCCGTACGGACTATGGTATGTTGCGGTTGTAACACTTGATGAAAAAAAAGATTAAAAAAGTTTCAAAAAAGTGTTGACAAGCGAAAGTGATTGTGATATACTAATATAGTTGCCGCTTGAGAGAAGCGAGTGACAAAGACCTTTGAAAACTGAACAAGACGAACCAATGTGCAGGGCGCTACAACATAAGTTGTAGTACTGAACAATGAAAAAACAATAAATCTGTCAGCGACAGAAATGAGTGAGAAC
>NZ_VMLO01000096.1:0-3136 GCF_013276735.1 Streptococcus sp. 1559 | reverse complement strand
CTTAACTCTGAGTAATACCTACTCAAAATTGAATATCTATTCAAACCAAGAAAACCGTTCGCTTTCGTATTCTCAGTTACTTTGGATAAGTCCTCGAGCTATTAGTATTAGTCCGCTACATGTGTCGCCACACTTCCACTTCTAACCTATCTACCTGATCATCTCTCAGGGCTCTTACTGATATAAAATCATGGGAAATCTCATCTTGAGGTGGGGTTCACACTTAGATGCTTTCAGCGTTTATCCCTTCCCTACATAGCTACCCAGCGATGCCTTTGGCAAGACAACTGGTACACCAGCGGTAAGTCCACTCTGGTCCTCTCGTACTAGGAGCAGATCCTCTCAAATTTCCTACGCCCGCGACGGATAGGGACCGAACTGTCTCACGACGTTCTGAACCCAGCTCGCGTGCCGCTTTAATGGGCGAACAGCCCAACCCTTGGGACCGACTACAGCCCCAGGATGCGACGAGCCGACATCGAGGTGCCAAACCTCCCCGTCGATGTGAACTCTTGGGGGAGATAAGCCTGTTATCCCCAGGGTAGCTTTTATCCGTTGAGCGATGGCCCTTCCATACGGAACCACCGGATCACTAAGCCCGACTTTCGTCCCTGCTCGAGTTGTAGCTCTCGCAGTCAAGCTCCCTTATACCTTTACACTCTGCGAATGATTTCCAACCATTCTGAGGGAACCTTTGGGCGCCTCCGTTACCTTTTAGGAGGCGACCGCCCCAGTCAAACTGCCTGTCAGACACTGTCTCCGATAGGGATCACCTATCTGGGTTAGAGTGGCCATAACATAAGGGTAGTATCCCAACAGCGTCTCCTTCGAAACTGGCGTCCCGATCTCGTAGACTCCTACCTATCCTGTACATGTGGTACAGACACTCAATATCAAACTGCAGTAAAGCTCCATGGGGTCTTTCCGTCCTGTCGCGGGTAACCTGCATCTTCACAGGTACTAAAATTTCACCGAGTCTCTCGTTGAGACAGTGCCCAAATCATTACGCCTTTCGTGCGGGTCGGAACTTACCCGACAAGGAATTTCGCTACCTTAGGACCGTTATAGTTACGGCCGCCGTTTACTGGGGCTTCAATTCATACCTTCGCTTGCGCTAAGCACTCCTCTTAACCTTCCAGCACCGGGCAGGCGTCACCCCCTATACATCATCTTACGATTTAGCAGAGAGCTGTGTTTTTGATAAACAGTTGCTTGGGCCTATTCACTGCGGCTGACGTAAAGTCAGCACCCCTTCTCCCGAAGTTACGGGGTCATTTTGCCGAGTTCCTTAACGAGAGTTCTCTCGCTCACCTGAGGCTACTCGCCTCGACTACCTGTGTCGGTTTGCGGTACGGGTAGAGTATGTTTAAACGCTAGAAGCTTTTCTTGGCAGTGTGACGTCACTAACTTCGCTACTAAACTTCGCTCCCCATCACAGCTCAATGTTATAGAACTAAGCATTTAACTCAATTCACACCTCACTGCTTAGACAGACTCTTCCAATCGTCTGCTTTAGTTAGCCTACTGCGTCCCTCCATCACTACATACTCTAGTACAGGAATATCAACCTGTTGTCCATCGGATACACCTTTCGGTCTCTCCTTAGGTCCCGACTGACCCAGGGCGGACGAGCCTTCCCCTGGAAACCTTAGTCTTACGGTGGACAGGATTCTCACCTGTCTTTCGCTACTCATACCGGCATTCTCACTTCTATGCGTTCCAGCACTCCTCACGGTATACCTTCATCACACATAGAACGCTCTCCTACCATACCTATAAAGGTATCCACAGCTTCGGTAAATTGTTTTAGCCCCGGTACATTTTCGGCGCAGGGTCACTCGACTAGTGAGCTATTACGCACTCTTTGAATGAATAGCTGCTTCTAAGCTAACATCCTAGTTGTCTGTGCAACCCCACATCCTTTTCCACTTAACAATTATTTTGGGACCTTAGCTGGTGGTCTGGGCTGTTTCCCTTTCGACTACGGATCTTAGCACTCGCAGTCTGACTGCCGACCATAATTCATTGGCATTCGGAGTTTATCTGAGATTGGTAATCCGGGATGGACCCCTCACCCAAACAGTGCTCTACCTCCAAGAATCTCTAATATCGACGCTAGCCCTAAAGCTATTTCGGAGAGAACCAGCTATCTCCAAGTTCGTTTGGAATTTCTCCGCTACCCACAAGTCATCCAAGCACTTTTCAACGTGCCCTGGTTCGGTCCTCCAGTGCGTCTTACCGCACCTTCAACCTGCTCATGGGTAGGTCACATGGTTTCGGGTCTACGTCATGATACTAATTCGCCCTGTTCAGACTCGGTTTCCCTACGGCTCCGTCTCTTCAACTTAACCTCGCATCATAACGTAACTCGCCGGTTCATTCTACAAAAGGCACGCTCTCACCCATTAACGGGCTCGAACTTGTTGTAGGCACACGGTTTCAGGTTCTATTTCACTCCCCTCCCGGGGTGCTTTTCACCTTTCCCTCACGGTACTGGTTCACTATCGGTCACTAGGGAGTATTTAGGGTTGGGAGATGGTCCTCCCAGATTCCGACGGGATTTCACGTGTCCCGCCGTACTCAGGATACTGCTAGGTACAAAGACTATTTTAAATACGAGGCTATTACTCTCTTTGGCTGATCTTCCCAAATCATTCTTCTATAATCTTTGAGTCCACATTGCAGTCCTACAACCCCGAAGAGTAAACTCTTCGGTTTGCCCTCCTGCCGTTTCGCTCGCCGCTACTAAGGCAATCGCTTTTGCTTTCTCTTCCTGCAGCTACTTAGATGTTTCAGTTCACTGCGTCTTCCTCCTCACATCCTTAACAGATGTGGGTAACAGGTACTACCTGTTGGGTTCCCCCATTCGGAAATCCCTGGATCATCGCTTACTTACAGCTACCCAAGGCATATCGTCGTTTGTCACGTCCTTCTTCGGCTCCTAGTGCCAAGGCATCCACCGTGCGCCCTTATTAACTTAACCTTATTTTCTGACCTTTCAGTCATAAACTCTTATTAATACTACAGCGTTTTCGGTTTATTTTCTTGTTACTATTTGATATAGATATTCAATTTTCAATGTGCATTACTTGGTAATCTCTCACCAATGGAGCCTAGCGGGATCGAACCGCTGACC
>NZ_VMLO01000095.1:0-916 GCF_013276735.1 Streptococcus sp. 1559 | reverse complement strand
CTTGATATGCCAATTAGAGATTTCCTTACGTGTGATTGGTAAACCCATCCTAGCCCAATCTTCTTCTTGGCGATAATTGGGGACCTTCAGATTAAACTTCTGATGGATGGTGTGAGCGATAATAGAAGCTGAGCCAAGGCTATGCGCCAAAGGGGCTTTAGGGATAGGAGCTTTCACAATTTTATCACTCGGATTTTTCTCACTGCATGCTTGGCATTTGTAAGAGTGTTGGATATGATCTATGCGTTTTAATTGCGCAGGAATAAAGACTAATTCTTGGCCTTGAAGACTCGCTCCAATCTCTTTTAGCTCTCCCTGACAGTCAGGGCAAATGCAATCCTCTAAGCGATGATGGAGTTCTTCTGAATCGAATTGGGCAAGAAGAGCTTGACGTTTTCCTTTAGCTTTCTTACGTTTATAGGTGATTTCTTCTCTTTCAACTGGGAACCTCTCCATCTTCATCAGATGAAGCTTCCTCCTCAAAAAGGCTGACTTGTCCAGATGGACAAACACTTTTCTCAGAGGATTTTCCATAGAGCTTTTGCGTTAGATAAGCCACTTGTTCACGAAGAAGGGCAAGTTCATTGGTGAGACTATCAATTGTAGCACTCTGTTGTTGAATGAGTTTTAATAAGTCTTTCATCGTCTTCCCCTCCTTGTTTTCTAACTTTATTATACTAAAAAGAAAGGCATCATTTCAATAGAAATCACGACTTTCTGATGAATTTATTTTTGGAGTGATAGAAAAGCCCTTCATCAGCCAGTCTACTTGTTCAGGTGTGAGAGCTTTGACATCCTTTTCTGTACTTGGCCAAGTCAACTTACCATTCTCAAAGCGTTTATATAGTAGCCAAAATCCTTGACCATCCCAGTAAAGAGCTTTAAAGCGGTCTTTACGTCCACCACAAAAGAGAAA
>NZ_VMLO01000094.1:0-11569 GCF_013276735.1 Streptococcus sp. 1559 | reverse complement strand
TTGAAGCCATAATAAAAAGCTCACTAAAAAAGTGAGCAACATTTCCAATGAGATACTTCTGTTGACGAGCGCGTCTCTCCGCCCCCTCATTGCCTTGCGAAGAGGCTTGGCGAATCGAAAGGAGGTGTTTTTTCCTGTTTTCAATTCTACTTATTTTTGCACATTTTTTTAATTTTATCAAACAAAAAAACGCAAGCCGAAGCCTGCGAAAAGTTTTTTATAACCATTGAATTTCTTTCACATCTGTTTTACGAACTTTAGCATATTTCTTAGCGCTTGTAAAATGTAGAGTAACCGGTTTAAACATTCCACTTTTATCTCTTCGTAAACCTAAAATTGCGGATCTTTTGTTTCTATCTTCAAAAAATATGACGTCCAACTTCATAGTGTTTTTAGATAAATCTTTGGCTAGGATACAACAACTTGTTATCTTAGAATAGAAGATATCACCGATAAAACTATACAAAGATATCCTTTCGATTACATCATTGTACATAGGATGATTTCTAAAATCTTCCAAAATAAAAACACCAGCTTGAATAGCAGGTATTGTTTGACTAGCATAATCTCGTGTGATTTTGTGCAAGCCAAATAAGTGATGTAAATCAGTCAAGCAAAAATCTACTTCGAAAGTCTCTAAATGCTTATAATTCGTTGATACTTGACATGTTTTTCCATCGAATTTCTCTTGATAATCTAAAATACAATCAAGTAATTTCAACGACAAACTCCATATTTTCTCAAAATAAAAAAAGCACGGGGCAGTTCTCACTACTGCCCAAAGTGGATGATTAGAGTCGGCTTCTCTAACTCCCTATGTTGTGCTTATTAGGCTTATCGCAAGGGAACAGTTTTTAGCTCTGCCAAGCCACATAGCGTGCTTACTACTATGTGTCCATGTCTCCATGGATTGCCGAGCGGTTTAACGACGTTTTGGGAGTCGGGATAACGAGAAAAGTGATACTTTTACGTTTTTTCCAACTTAATTATGACATCTTTCTTTCAAAAAGTCAATATTTATCGCTTTCTTTAACGAAAAAAATCCCACAAGAACGAATCCTGTGGGGAGATACACATTTTAGAAAAGCTTTCCTTTATTCTACTATTTTTCTTGTATTTTATCATTCAGTATGATAAAATACAAGTTTTTTGATAAAATAACCAAAAACTACTCGCTATCCCTTCTCACATTACCCTACATATCGTTTGACATGCGACTAATCGTTCAAGGAAACTTCAAGGACAACTTTTCTCTCATCCCCTATGTAGGTCATTTCTACTCTTATAGGCTCAATTTGACACTTTTCTTCTTCGAATTGCTCATATTCCTCCTGAATAGTAAGTTCGATTTATCCAAATTTATTTTTGTCTATTTTGATGAACACTTCCACGAAGATAGTCTGAAAATGAATTTGCACCAATTTTTCTTCTCTTTTTAAGCATATTATTCCAGATATGATTGCCCTCTTGTTCAGTAATAAATTACGCTTTAAACGCTTCAATCAGTATATCTCCTGTCGTCATATGTTCTAAAGAAAATTCTTCTACATATGGTTGAACATCTCTTAGGTTATTACTTCCTAATATCCCGTTATGCTTTTTCGCTAAGGAAATAGAAGCCGCTTCTCCCTTACCAATAACCTTGTTACTATCATGATTTCTTGTTAAATTTCTATATAATGCGTATTCTTCAGTTCCAATGTCTATGCTCACAATCTCAGCTGAACCCTTAGCTACTAACTGGTCTATCCTAGATTTTAAATGGGGGATTGTAGGTATATTGATTTCATCATACACCTCTTGTGGAATAACAATTTTACCCGAATAGAGCTTTTCTAAAAGATGTTCAGTGCCAACCCATAAAAATGCTGAAATACAATCTGTATCAATAAATACACGACTAGTCAAACGACAACTCCCCCTCTTCATCTAGCCCATATACAATATCATATCTGAAAGCATCTAGTAGCAGTTCCTCATACTTCCCTTGCGAAATTCTGTTATTTTCTAAAAGTTGTTCAGTCGATTTAATATAGTGTCCTAATACCATTTCCTTTTTACTTTCTGACAAAGGACGATATAAACTTGTATCATAGCCTAATCTTGAAGCTGTCTCTATAACACTAATATCCATATTTTTAATTTCTTCTGCATCAAGGTATCCATCATTCCGCAATCTATATAACATAGCTTTATGACTGATACCATAAAACTGACCCAATTTTATAATATCTTCTACTTCAAGATGAGTTCTATTAGCATTTTCTCTGATTTCCTCAACCATCCTATACAGTGAAGATGGGGAAACTAAAAAATATGAAGCAAACTGATCCGCTTTTCTTTCAGTTTCATCTCCTTCACCAATCAAGATAAGACTGACTGAACTCTTCTTCACCTCATCATAATAAAGATGATACAGTTCATGTGCTAAAGAAAATCCTTGTCTTCCTAATGACATGTCTGAATTGATTACAATGAGACTTGACTGAGTTCCTTTATAACAGACTCCGCTAATATTCTTTCCGAGTCCATAAAATACCAGCGTCAAATTCTCTATCTTTTGTACCAATTTAAAAATATCTATCGGCGCTTCACCGTCAGCTCCCAACTTTTTTCTAAGATTTGAAGCTTTATTACTTAAATCCATTTTATCAATCATTTATTTTGTCTCCAATAGCTGATCTATCTCAAATTGATTCAATACAATTTTATTGATTTTCGCTAAAACTTTAAGATCTTGGTCTACTATTTTATTTTTTCTAAACGATATTACACACTGTTGTTCAGCTTGTTCGCCAAACAAAAGATATTCAACCGTACAGCAAAACAGGGCAGATAGTTTCTCAATAACATCCGACGTGATATTCCTTTCACCTTTTTCCATTTTGGCAATCATGCTTTGATTCAAAGACAAATATTCAGCAATCTTATCTTGAGTAAGATTTGAAGATATTCTAAGTTCTTTTATTCTTTTTCCAACATCACATACATTTATCATATTCATACACCTCTCATAAAAAGAATAGCACACTCTTGTCATAAAGTAAATTTTTTAAATAAAAAAATTATGACAAAACAAGGAAGCAATTTATTGATACTGCTTAAAAATCCAAAATTGATGATAGTAAACCTATTTGATGAGTTCCTATCAAAAATCGTATCTTCAACCTCAAAACAGTACTTAAAGCTATCCGACTCGATTTACATTGTCAAATTTAGATTTTATTTTAGCATAACTTTCTAGTTTGCTTTTTGATTTTTATTTAATATAGTAGCAAAAATTGAAGGAAATATCTCCACAAGAAAACGCATACTATTAAGCTTTTTCAAGACCTAATAATATGCGCTGTTCTGATTTGAAAGACATTCCATTATTATTTTACTGTTATCAAGCCTTCAGGCTCGACTGTAAATTCTGGTTTTTCTGCTATCGTGCCATCTTCTTTAAGGTAATACCAGCCATCATTTGATTTGACAAAGGCATTAGAAACCATGTCCCCATTTTGACTATCAAGATAGTACCAAGTCTCCTTGTATTTGATCCAGCCTGTTTTCATAGCACCTTCTCCATCGAAATAGTACCACTTCTCAGCGATTTTCTTCCAGCCTGTCGCCATTTCGCCTGACTGGTCAAACCAGTACCAGTTGCCGTCTGTGTGCTTCTTCCAGCGGTCTGCAAGCATATATCCTGAACCGTCAAAGTAATACCAGGTACCATTAACTTTCTCAAACTTATCTTTTGGATAAGAACCATCTGAGTGTACATACCAGGTGCCAGTATCGTTCTGTCGCCATCCTGCTTCAATCGTCAAGCCGTTTTCAATATCCTGCTTGAATTGCTCACGACTAATGCCCCAGCTTGCAAGATAAGGATAAGGGTCAACATGATCTGAGTTGTTGTCAGGTTGGTTATTGGTGCAATATTCGTGTGTCTTGATACCTGCTAAATCAGCAGTATCAAGCGTTTTAGGTATCCCAGCCTCGTCTGCTAGATTACGCAAGAGTTCGATATAGAGACGATAGTCAATCAGAAACTCTTCTTTCGATTCATGGCTTTCAATCAGTTCAACTTGTGCATAACCTTCTGCATTCCAACCGCCCCCAACGTCCCAGGCACCATTATCAACAGGTCCTACCTGCATAACACGACCATTACCG
This sequence comes from Streptococcus sp. 1559, assembly GCF_013276735.1. Classification (NCBI taxonomy): domain Bacteria; kingdom Bacillati; phylum Bacillota; class Bacilli; order Lactobacillales; family Streptococcaceae; genus Streptococcus; species Streptococcus sp. 1559. Next base: position 7,411 of record NZ_VMLO01000094.1, on the reverse strand, counting down.
ACTACGTGAGAAAAGAAGCCCAATTCAGGATCTTTTCTGTAATGGTAGTCAGCCTCATTTTGAACCGTTGAATTACGGTTGCCTGTGGAATGGGCATGGACTTGCCTATATGGTTGCACGCCGACTTGAGGCAAATCTGTTCTTAATTTACTCACATCAATTTCCATATTTTACTCCTTATCAATTAAAACAACTTATTTTTTACAATCCAGAGCTAGAAACTCCTTTATTTCTACCTCATAAAGAATACAATCCTAGTCACGATTGGGCTTGTAGATAGAACTTCAAAACGCACTATTTTGACACTGTAAATAGGACTGATAAGGTCTGCATCCTATCTACAATAACACCCCAGACTAAAAAGCTTTTCAAAAGTATATTTTTACAGTCTCTATATGTCCTTTTCATAAATACTATACTTTATTATATCATATAAAAGAAGTCAAAAGTCTGTTAAACTATTTTCAAGACCAAACTAAAGATAACAGCACAAGTTTTTTCGATTTTCACTAGAGGAAATGGATTTTATTAGCAAATACAGCTAGGAGAGCACTTTGGTTGCCAAGATGGCCTTACCTTCTTTTATCAAGGGGTGACGGAACAGTGAGAAGTACAGTTGGATGGTCATGGTAACCCAGATGAGGGGTTCACAAAGAATAACTCCCTTATAGCCCGCCCAAGGGATAATCAAGACCACAAAAGCGATTTTCCCGATTAGTTCGATAAAACTAGAAACCAGAGGAAGGATTTTTTGCCCCAAACCCTGCAAACAATTGCGATAAATCAACAAGAGGCTCAAAATGGGATAAAAGGCTGAACTAATTTGCAGATAGAGACTTCCATTTTCTATCAAGTAACCATCTGTCGAACTAGCCAAGAAGGAAACCAAGGCTGGACTGGCAAAAAAGAGGAAAACACAAACAAAAACTGCCCAGGATATACTTAAACGACTGCCGATTCGAAGGCCTTGAACAATACGGTCTGGGCGCTTAGCACCTAAATTCTGAGAAGCAAAGGTCGTCATCGAAGCAGAAATAGCAGTCATCGGAAGAAGGGCGAAGGCCATAATGCGTCGAGCCGCCGTTTGTGCACTTATAATCACTGCGCCAAAGGTATTGACAGAAGACTGTAAAATCACACTGCCGATGGACACAATTGAACTCATCAAGCCCATAGCCAAACCTTGCTCCAAGAGATCTGCGTACAAGGACTTATCCCATTTGAAATGCTTGCGCTGAGGCAAAAGTTCTGGCACACTCTTACAGATATAATAAAAGCAAAGAACCGCTGATAAACCTTGCGAAATAATGGTAGCAAGTCCCGCGGATTGAACTCCCAGATGCAGTTGCGTAATAAAATAGAGATCCAGAACCACATTAACCAGAGCAGAAAAAATCAAAAATCCAAGGGCAGCTAGACTGTCCCCAATGGACTGCAACAAACCTGCAAAAAGATTATAGGCAAAGCTGACACCGACACAAGTCACAATCATAGAAATATATTGATAGGACTGGGGAAGGATTTCAGCAGGGGTATCTAGGTACTGTAAAAGAGGATACAAACCAAGAAAGCCCAGCAGCATCACTACAACACTCAAAAGAGCCCCTAAAATCCAGGTGGATGCTACTGCTTCCTTGATTTTAGTGAAATTCCGAGCTCCATAATAACGGGCAATGACAATCCCCATGCCATTTCCAACACCAAGAGTAAAACCTACAATCAGGTCAAAAATCGCTGTCGTCGCCCCTACCGCTGCCAAGGAGTCTTGTCCAAGAAAACGTCCAACAATCAAGACATCAGCAGTGTTATAGAGTTGCTGAAAGATATTAGACAGCAAGATTGGGAAGGCAAAACTCAAGAGAGAAGGAAGAATCGGACCATGTATCAGGTCCACTGTTCGTTTTTTATTCATAAGGCTATTACATCAGCTTTCTAGTGGAGCCACAAGAAACAGCAAACTATAGTCAATCTGAAATCTTGAATCAAAAATCGAAAAAGTAGCGGATTTCTCCACTACTTTAACAGCTTATTCTTCAATTTCGATTTCAAGTTCATCGCCTAGGTCAAGTGTCACTTCTTCATTCACAGAATCTGCTTGAACTGCTTCATCTTTTTTGTTTTCAGTATCTTGTTCTGAAGCTTCTTCTCCATCAATCAAGCCAAATTTAGAACGGACTTGCTTATCAATTTCATCAAAGATTTCTGGGTGCTCTGCCAAATATTTCTTAGAATTCTCAGAACCCTGACCGATTTTTTCATCCTTGTAAGAATACCAAGCTCCTGCTTTTTTGATAATATCCAAGTCGCTTGCAATCTTCAAGAGTTCACCAGTCTTAGAAATTCCTTCTCCGTACATAATTTCAACTACGGTTTCCTTAAACGGTGGAGCTACCTTATTTTTTACAACCTTAATCTTAGTTTCTTTACCGACATTGGTTTCTTTTTGGTCACCAGTTCCCTTAATTTGTGTGTTACCACGAACATCTAAGCGGACTGAAGCATAGAATTTCAAAGCACGTCCGCCAGGTGTTGTTTCTGGATTTCCAAACATGACCCCAACTTTTTCACGCAATTGGTTGATAAAGATAGCAATTGTTTTGGTTTTATTGATAGAAGCACCAAGTTTACGCATGGCCTGACTCATCATACGGGCCTGCAAACCAACGTGGCTATCACCGATATCTCCATCAATCTCCGCACGAGGTACAAGAGCCGCAACTGAGTCGACCACGACAAGATCTACAGCACCTGAGTCAATCAATTTTCCTGCAATTTCAAGACCTTGCTCTCCTGAGTCTGGTTGTGACAAGAGCAATTCGTCAATGTTAACACCAAGGGCCGCAGCATAAGCTGGGTCAAGGGCATGCTCCGCATCGATAAAGGCTGCAATCCCACCTTCTTTTTGCGCTTGTGCAACTGCATGAAGGGCAACCGTCGTCTTACCAGATGACTCTGGTCCATAGATTTCGATGATACGTCCCTTAGGATAACCACCTGAACCAAGGGCAATGTCAAGAGCTAAAGAACCTGAGCTCATCACTTGCACCTTTTGCTCCGCACGTTCACCCAAACGCATGATTGATCCTTTACCAAAGTCTTTCTCAATCAATTTAAGAGCATCATTCAAGGCCTTTTCACGTTCTGCCCCAAATTTTTTTGAAATTTCTTCTAATTTTTTTGGTTTTTTCGCCATTCTATTCTCCTACATTCTAATGATCCTCAGACCTATCTACTATTATATCAAAAGTTAGTCACTTAATAAAGCCTTGCGAACTAGGTTAAAGGCATGCATAACAGCAATGTGACGTACATCTGCTCGACTTCTGCCTCCAATATTGACCTTGATAACCTCAGTTCCTTGCTCTCGAGCCAAGCCTATGAAGACTGTCCCAGCTGGATGCCCTTCTAGGCTATCTGGCCCTGCCACTCCAGTCAAACTAATTCCAAAATCAGATTGAGTCTTGTTTCGTGCCTGCTCAGCCATCTTCTGTGCTGTAAATTCAGATACCACACTCTGTTCTTCCAAATCCTTGACAGGAATATCCAACATTTTTGATTTTTCCTCCAAGCTATAGGTCACAAAACCACCCTTAAATATACTTGAAGCTCCTGAAAAATCCGCTACCCTAGCTTGGAAAAGACCTGCCGTCAAACTCTCTGCAGCCGTGATGGTTTTCCCTTGTTTTTTCAGTTCTTCTACCACAATGCTGGCTAAACTGGACTCTTCCCCATAACCATAACAAAGGTCTCGTAAAGAAAGTCCTTCAAAGGTCTGGCGATCCAAGATTTGATGTTCCAAAATATCCAGCACTTGATTCGCCTCTTCTTGACTGCTAGCCTTTGTTGACAGACGCAAGGTTACCTCTCCTGTCTTGGCATAAGGTGCCAAGGTCGGATCGGTCTGATTATCAATTAAATCAGCCAAAATCGTCACCAACTGGCTCTCGCCAATCCCAAAGAAACGAAGAACCCGGGAATACAGCTTACTCCCCGTCATCAACTTGGGTAGAAGTTGGTTTAAGACCATAGGCTTCAATTCACTTGGCGGACCAGGAAGGACAACGTAGGTCACTCCATCTACTTCTAGTATTCCTCCCACAGCCAGCCCCGTTTCGTTTGGCAGTGGAGTCGCTCCTTCTACAATTTGGGCTTGTCTTTCGTTATTCGGTGTTCGGGCATAATCTGGTCGCTGGGCGAAAAAGACATCTAACTTCTCCTGAGCCTGAGGATCGAAGACTAATTCTTTCCCTAAAAATTTAGCCAGAGTTTGTTTGGTCAAATCGTCCTCAGTCGGCCCTAAACCACCTGTCAAAATCACCAGACTGCTACGTTGACTGGCAATCTCAAGCAAAGACAAGAGACGGGCTTCGTTGTCTCCTACAGCCGTCTGAAAATATACATCTACCCCAATCTCTGCTAGTTTTTCTGATAAAAACTGAGCATTAGTGTTGACAATCTGTCCTGTCAAAATCTCTGTTCCAACAGCAATGATTTCTGCTTTCATGTTTCCTCCTACCTATCTATTCGTATTTTTTTGAAAAAATCGCAGGAAATTTCCCACGATTGATTTTTTATTTGTATCAAAAGTTAATTATCTTCATCACCAACAGGTGCTCTGCCAAATAAATCTTCAAATAAGACCGCATTGGTTTCAAGCTGAGTGACTTCTTCTTGTCCCAAAGAACGTCGGAGTAGATTTTGCATTTCCAACATATGGGCTCTCGAAACAATCTGGTAAGAAACACCTTGAAGCATCTCTCCTTCACCCTGCAACTGCTGAGTTTCAATGGTTTTAAATGAATCTTTATAGCCTAGCAAGTTAGGGATACTTTTTGCAGACAAATCAATATTGGTCTGCATATTGTCACTCAAAGCTTTTAGAATCTCTTGATAATGACCAACACTATTTAAACTGAGAGCTTTTTCCATGACTTTTTGAATAACTTCACGTTGACGTTTTTGACGACCATAATCCCCCTCAGGATCTTGGTAACGCATTCGTGCATAGACTAGGGCTTCTTCTCCCCCAATATGTTGCTCCCCAACACCGATAGAAATGGTATTAAATTCTTCTTGGTCACTGATAGAAATTGGGAAACCTAGGGTATTATTGACTGTAATACCACCTACTGCATCCACTAGTTTTTGTAACCCTTTCATATTGACCATCACATAGCGATCAATATGGATATTCATCATTTTTTGAATGGTTTCTATAGCAAGCTCTGCTCCACCATCTGCATATGCTGAATTCAGTTTCGCTTCATGAGCCTGACCATTCCCTGATTCAATGCGGGTCAGAATATCCCGCTCTAAACTCATCATTGTTGTTTTTTTCGTTTTAGGATTCACTGTCATCAAGATCATGCTATCACTTCTACCGACCCAAGTTTCAGTTCGTTCAGCATTTCCGGTGTCCACTCCCATTAACAGAATGGTTAGAGGTTCAGTCGCTTCAATAACCTTGGTTTCTTCGCCGATTTTTTTATAGGTTTTAGCTAAGGTTTCTGTCCCTTGTTGATAAATAGTATAAGCAAAAATACCTGCTCCTACTACAGTTACAGAAAGTAAAGCTAGCACCATTCCAATAATTTTTTTAACCATATTTCTACTAATCTATCAGTTTACCCATCAAGTAAACATCGATAAATTTCCCTTCTTCTATATATGCTCCACGCTCTTGGCGACCTTCAATTACAAAGCCATGCTTTTGATACAGATGAACTGCTGCTTGATTACGAGTTTGGACAGTCAGCTGGAGACGACGCAGAATGCCACTTGCTTGTGCCCACTCTATCGCTTCTTCTAGCAACAAACTTCCCAATCCATTATTCCAATATCTTTTTCCAATCACAATGAAGAGATCTCCAATATGATGGACTCTCTTGCGCTGGTCAGCTGTAATATTTACAATACCAGCAATTTTATCATTTAAGAATGCAAGTAAGGTTATCTGATTGTCCGAACTAGCTTGCTTGTTGAGGAATACTTCAATCTCCTCACTGGTCAAGAGAATACCATCTCCGTCTAAGCTGGTAAAATCTGTCTCCAAACTTACACGATTTAAAAAGGCCACTAATTCAGCTGCATCTTTAGGCTCTGCTTCCCTAATGAGCAATTCATACTCCATGTTGAAGCTCCTCTAAGAGTTTTTCTGCACGCAAACCCTTTGCCTGAAAATTTAAACGACGTCCATCTGCTTCTTTTAGAATTTCCAATTCTAAATAAGTATCTGGCAAGGCATCTCCTAAGAGATTTCCCCACTCGATGACAGTCACTCCGCCACCAAAGAGAAACTCATCCAAGTCGATAGAATCCGCATCTCCTTCAATACGATAAACATCTAAATGGAAAAGCGGAAGACGCCCCTCATACTCTCTTACGATAGTATAGGTTGGACTTTTAATCATTTGAGAAATCTGTAAACCTTTAGCAAGTCCTTTAGTAAAGGTCGTTTTACCTGCACCCAGTTCTCCAGTTAAGATTAAAACATCATTCTTTGCTAATAGATGACCCAAACGCTCCCCTAAGGATTGTAGCTCTTCTTCATTTTTTGTGTACATACTCTTATTATACCAAAAACTTTTCTTTTGTGTCTATTTTCCTGCTAAACTTATACTCAATGAAAANNATTTTCGAAGAGTATTACCATCATAACATCCATAAAAACAAGCTTTCTCTAAAAGAAAATGAGCGTAGCAATGACCAATACAAGATCTCGGAAAATATGACCATAAAAGGAAACTTCCTTCTTGACCGAATTTGGGACAAGATAGGCTGCAAAAAACAAACCCAGTCCAATATACATCAGAAGANNATTGGATTTCTTAAAAAGAGAAGTGTTGCTAAAATAGTCACCAACACTGTCTTTTTTCTGTCTAGCATAGCAAGAAAATCGCGCATGTATTTTTTCAAGGGTAAAAAAATCAGCAAATCTAGCCCAAATAGAAAGAAAAAGGATGGCAATAAAAAGTCAACTAATTCTTGCTGCAGCGTATTTTTAATGAACAAGTTATCTGACAAGACAAGGACAGCTCCTAATAAATTAATTAAGAGTAACATACTGTAAAAAAGCTTCACTGACTTCTTACTGGCTAGGACACTATGGACTTCTTGCTTACGGGTATAAAGATAATTTACTCCAGCACAGATTCCTGAAACGAAGACCATACTTCCGATGAAAAAAGCTGTACTTTGTTTAAAGGACAAGATGCATTCCTTCCATAGAAAACAGCTACTCAAACTGATTTGAATTAAAGCTAACAAAAATAAGATTCTCATTGTTTTCATCTTTTCTCTCCCTTCCTACCAATCATTATACTAGGAGAAAAGAGAGAACTGTTTTCAATCTTCTCAAATGTCTCTTTTAGACGCTAAACAAACATGAGAGACTACTACTCAATGAAAATCA
>NZ_VMLO01000093.1:0-27073 GCF_013276735.1 Streptococcus sp. 1559 | reverse complement strand
ACGTAAGTTCTTTTCCCACATGAAGAGAGTTCTGACGCCAACATCAAAAACCTTGGCTGCCTCGACATGGCTGTGCCCCTCTTTGATGGAATCTAATGCTCGCTGTTTAAAATCTGTACTATATGCCATAGCTTTATTATAACATGCTTGTTTGAAACTAAGCAACTATACTATAATTTGAATCCTTTTGCTCACGATACTACTATAGAAATCAAGCATGAGTAAAACCAGTGGAACTTACCCTGACACGGAATTCCACTGGTTTTTATGATTTTTCTCAGACTAACTTCCAATTCTACTAGCGGTGGAACTTACTTTGGGAATTTAGCTTGTATTCTCTACTCACTTTTTGAAAAAGTTACAAGTCCAATAACTGACAACAAGAGAGAAATTCCAGAAATACTTAGCATAATAGAAATCATGTTATTCTCACCAGTGGCTGGTAACTGTTTTCCTTCTTTGATGACTGTAGCTAAAAGCACTTGTTGATCACTTCCAGCTAGTGTTTTATTCTCATGCTTAGCTTCTATATTGGAATGATGTATTGTAATTGATGTAGCTTTCTCAATTTTATCATTGCTAATTGAAGGCTTAATAGTTGAGACTTGTCTATTTTGACTTACTAATTTAACAGGTTGCACTTGAGAAACTGGCTTGATCGTTACAACTGGTTTAGCTGGAATAACTGGATTAACTGGTGCAACTGCTTTAGTTGGATCAACCGGCTTAACTGGTACAACTGGTTTGGTTGGGATCTCTACTTTATTAGCCTTAAGTTTTACAACCGTTTCTTTTAGAGCTTTGATTACTTCATTAATTTCTTCTTGACTAGCTTCTGCATTTTCCAAAAGTAGCTTAGCTTTGTTGAAAATAAGATGATATGCATCTTTCTCCTCTTTGCTAGCTGTCAAAAATCTTGGATCTTTTTCTTGGAACTTCACTTCATCCTCGATAACATTCTTTAGGCTCATAAAATCTGTTTCTTTCCCATTCAGCTGGTCTTGAGCTTGCAAGAAAGTGGTCAACAGACGGTCAATTTCATCTTGAGTTATCAAATCTTTTGTAATTAATAATGCCAAGAGTTTAAATTCACGATCATATTGACCTTTGCGTTCTTGATCAGAATTTATATATTTACCTTTTTTAACTGTCTCAGCATATGCTTTAATGGCATTCTTCAATGATGTGATATCAGATTCCTTACCATCCAATGTTTGCATAGCAGACTCTAAAGCCTTAACAATTTGGTCAATTTTATCTTGGTTAAGTTTACTTCCTAATGCTAGTTGCGCATCTTTGACACTTTGCTCAAACATCTCTTTTAAATTCTGTTTTGTATTATAATATCTTGGAGTTTTAACTACTTCCATTTGTTTATTTAAAGCTGCAATCAGAGCTAACTTAGAAACAACTGAAAGTGACAAAACATTATTTTTACCAAACAGAACTTTAAATGGTTGAAGATTATCAAGTAATTCATAACCGTTTGACAGATTTACAAGAACTTTATATTCACCAGTAACCACTTTCTTACCATAAGAATGTTTACCATATGTTTCAGCTGGCAAGACTTGACTCTGACCGTCTTCACCTACTAAAGTAATCATTGTAGTTCCAGGAACAGCTTGATTAAAGCCAACTGTTACTGGGGCATATTTCATTTTGTTAGCCAAGAAGGTAATAGTTTGAAAACTATTTTCTTTCGTTAAATCAAATTCCTTAGATAGAGCACTCACAAATTTCAACTCTGTACGATCATAGCTAAAAATTTCTGCAACATAATGCCCAAATTTCAAGAAATTAATATCTTTTGACTTATCAACGGTTACATATTGACCTTCGCTATTTTTAATGCGATAAACATAAGTTGTATCAATCTCATCATTGGTTTTATTGTTTAGTATAGCAATTTTTACACGACCACTATTTTCTTCACCTACAAGATCTTTGAGAGATATAAAATCTACATTTCCCGCAAAGTCTTCCACATAATAGAAGATTTTCGATTTATCAATGTTCTTAGGAAGTGTATAACTACCATCTTCATTTTGTTTGATAATCTGATACTGTTCGATTTCTGAATCTGCCGCCTCTCTATTTTCAGAAGGACGAATATAAAAGACTTTTTCTAGAAGAATTCCGCCATTTCCGACATCCTGAGGTTTACGAGCTATAAATTGTTCTTGATTTTTTTGAGAACGAATATATCCCGAAGTAATCAGAGGTTTTTGTGTATCGATTTGAATTTTAAATATTGTGTATTGTTCTTCAGCTCCAGGGACATCTGGCTTATAACTAATAACATAGTCATAAATTCCATCAGAGACTCGATTTCCATTAGAATCCTGTCCTCCCCAAGCTGTTTTATCTACAATGTAACTTCTTGGATTTCTAGTATCGCCATCAAAATAATTTTTCACAAGGTCTGTTGGACGACTTTGCCAAATAGGCTGACTGTGTGTTGTATCCGAAGAATCATAAACAGTTGCACGAAGATTTACCAAGTTTCTATAGACAAGAGTTTTAAATTGAACAGAATCTTTATTACCATCATCGTTCGGCGAGATAGCAAGGCGAACATTACCCTTTTCATCTAATTGAAGATGGTATTTTCCTTCATCATCTTGTTTCACTCCGAGTACAGTCACTCGATTTCCTTGACGCTCTGCTTTTAAAACATTTACATCATTTTCAGAACTTGTTAAATAAGTTACATCGTCTGAAGGTGAAATTCCTGGATTATCTTTATCAATTTCAGAGTAAAATCCACTGTTTCCTTCCTTAATCAATTGATAAATTGGTTTTTCAATTGCAGGTAGATTTTGGAATTCTCCCTTAAATCCCATAAATGGTAAACCAATAACAGAACCATCATCTGCAGGATTGACAAATCTAACAAATCCTTCTAGAAAATAACCATTTGGCATTATTTTGCTAAGTTCTTCAGTAAACTTACTTGTATCTACACTAACTGTTACTGTCTTCGTACTATGAGCTTTCACAGTTACTTCGGGCCAAACTGTTTCAGTTAGTTTTCGTGGACGGAGAGTGAATTTTCCTTCTTCAACTTCGTCCGTATTTGTATTTACAATCATCTTCAATGTTCGGTCTTTATCCGAAATATTATGAATTGTAACTTCAAAGGTAAATTTATCACCAACATTACCAAGAGTAACACTTGGATAATTATTTGCACCTGTTACAAATAGATCTGTGCTTGTTGCCGCCATCGTGTCAACTACGCCAGCACCTTGGTGACGTGGAGAAGTATAGGCTCCAGTTTGTTTATTAAAATGTGGTTTTGCAGTGGACATAATTAAAGCTTTTACAATCTCTGAAATTTGACTAGCTGATAATTCAGGATGTTTCTTTGCTAAATATTCTTTGACTAATGCTGCGACACCAGCTACATGAGGGGCCGCCATACTTGTTCCACTTATACTTCCATAACTATTGTCGTTAAATGATGAATAGATATTTCCACCAGGTGCAGTAACATCTGGTTTCAATTGTCCATCTGTTGTAACTCCCCAACTTGAAAAATCTGACAATTGGTCTGCAACATCTGATTTACGATTATCCATCTTGTGATTAAAGACAATTTTATACTGACCAGACTTAAGAATTTCACCATAATATTTTGAAATAAAGACAGATGGGATTTTCTTAGCATCACCTGTAACAGACATACTAACATTTGCACCTTCAACGTTGTTATAAATTAAAACTCCAGCTGCACCGTGTTGAAGAGCATTTTTAATCTTATCAGAGAAATGGATTTTACCACGTTGAATCAGTGCTAACTTACCTCTTACATCAATATTAGCAAAATCTTCTTCACGACCAATACCCGTTGCTACATATTCGTATTCTTTCCCTTTTTCAAAATCTTTTTCTGTTTCAGGTCTATTAAAATCAAACTTACCATAATCAAGGGTAGCGTCATTTTCTAAACCTTTTACTTCAAAGACTTCAGTAGTTAGAATTTTATTATTAATCGAAGCAACAGAAATTGAATCTTCTACTGTAGAGGGATTTCCGACGAGACCATAATCAGGATTTTCTGCTAATGGTTGTGAAAAACCTCTACCGAAAGTATTGCTATTACCAGCAGCAATAACAACAGATACTCCTTTAGTGCGTGCTCTTTTTACTGCTTCAATAATATCTGAACCCGCATCTACAGTTGAACCCGCACCTGCACCCAAACTCATATTGATCACATCCGCACCTAACGCAACTGCGTCATCAACGGCTTTTACATAGAGGGCAGAGGCTGTAGTTTTATCTCTATCTGAAAAAACTCTCATAAACATAATTTGAGCTTCTGGCGCCACCCCATAAACCTTCTCAGAATTCGGGGCTTTATTAATTGGATTTCCAGCTACAATACCAGTAACGTGCATTCCATGAGACTCTTTTTCAGCCTCTTTTATATTATCAGTTCCATCAAAGTAATCATAAGCATATACTACCTTGTCACTGTACCATTTTCCATAGTCAATACCGGCAGCTTTTTTAGCTTTTTCGATATCATCCTGATTTTTAAATTTCGCCTTTGACGGATCAGAAATACGCAGAACTTCATGATTCAAATCAAGGCCTGAATCTATAACAGCGACTACAGTTCCTTGCCCTTTGTGTCCTGCTTCCCATGTTTTAGGGACAGTAATCATTTCATTACTGGAGATACTATTTGGCTTTTCTTTATGTCCACTTTGAGATAACGACTGTGATTGTGAACTTTCGGAAGAAGAACTTCTTTCTACTGCTGATTCTTCCTTCTTCTCTTCACTTTTTATAGCAGTCTTTTCTTTCTGTGTGATTACATTCTTGTCTGACTTATTATCTCTATATTCTATAGAATCATCTTGTTTTACTGACGCTGTCGCTTCTGTTTTTTCCTTTGAAGAAGAATCTAGAGCATTCTTGTCAGCCGTGACTGACGGTGCGAGCTTATTTGAATCATCTAATTTATTAATTATTACTGCATGTGTAACTTGATTGGATGTTTCAAATTTCCCCTCAGCAGCACTAACCTGTACTAAAGCAAATCTGCATGCAAAGACCGATAGCAGAAAAATCGTTGCTATTTGGTACTTTTTATGACAAAAATCTTTGCAGTCTCCCATAAAATCACTCCTTTTTATTTAAATTAAAAGTATTATATCCTAAATTATCTGAAAATTCTATCAAAAACTTATTTTGTAACAAAATTGTAATATTAATCACTCTTCTCATGTAATTTAAACATAAAGAAATTTAATCTCGATTAATACAAGACTAAATTTCTTTATTAAATAATTACTTTCCATTCAATTACTCATTAAGCAAAAACCTTACTAATCACGGTCATAGAATAGTTCATGTGCTTTTATAGTAGATTGAAACTAGAATAGTACACCTCTACTTCTAAAACATTGTTAGAAATCGATTTGACTGTCCTGATCGATTTGTCCTATTCTTATTTCATTTTACTATAATCGTGAATTAAGCATTTCAGGAACTGTGACAAACGTAACCGTACAATAACGAAGTATATTGAAAAATCTCCAGACTAGAGAACTCACGGATAGTTCCTAATCTGGAGATTTCTTATTTGCACTTTTCTTGTACAACTTTAGTCCATGGTAAATAAGCCTCTAAAACCTCTTTGTTTACGAGAGTTTCCTCGTTTGGAAGACATTCTAGAAGATAGGATAGATATTTTTCACTATTTAGTTGATGACGTTTAGCTGTTTCCAACAAACTCATAATAATAGCTGTTGCTTTAGCTCCTTCAAAACTTTGAGAAAACAACCACCCTCGCTTTTTAAAATTTAGCTTAGGCTAAAAGAGTCCACTGGACTCTTTTACTCCGTCCCATTTTAGCGTGACTACCACGCTTTGTTCTATCTTTCTTCATATTTAAATAATATCAAAACCAAGCATTAATTTCAATGATAAATAAGTAAACTCATGGCTTTTGAGTAAAGAAAAAAGCTTAGAATGAACTAAGCTTTTTAAAAACGAATCGTTTCACGTGTTTTCTCATATGAGGTAACAAAGCGATTGGTTACACCAGGCTCTGCCACTTCCAATGCTTGAGAAATCTTGTCAAATGAAGCGTGATAATCAAATTCTTTTTCAAAAATATCTAAAGCTTCGTTAAATGCTTCTTGAATGCGTTCATCAAATGAGCGATAGCGGTTAGAATATTGCAAGAGTTGCTCTGTTAAGGTTGCATATTGTACAATATTATAAGTTTCCATTTCTAAAGCTTCCATATCATTCGTTGCAATTTCAAGAACTCGGGTAACAGATTCAATGTTAATCATTTTCTGTTCTAACTCAACCATTAAATCCTCGGTATTATTGCTTGCCGTAAAGAATAATTTCAAGAAAGTTTGTGGAATACCTGGCAGATTGCGTTTTTCCATGTATCGCTTGATAGTATGGAGACGATTGACATAAACATTGGACTTTTGACGTGCATTGATATCATCTTTCTCAATTTGTGTCAGGCGCTCACTAACTGAAATTTGCTCATCTTCAATATCTTTTAGTTGAGTTTGTAAATCCTCAAGATTTTCTTCAAGAACTGAATAAGCTTGGGTTGGTTCTTCTTGATTTGAAGTTACCTCAACAATAGCTGCCTCAAAACTCTCTAATTCTGTCTGAATACGACGAACATGGCTTGCAGCTGTCTCAGGAAGTAAATAGGTCTTGTTCAAACGTGCAATATCTTCTCCCAATAAAGTATTATTCTCTTTCATATGTTGAAGGTAAGTTGGAAGAGTTGCAAGTAGATTCTCCACTACTTTCTGAGCAGCAATTTCTCGAGTAAAAATATCATACAAAGCATTGATTTCCTCTTGTGCCTGTCCATTCTCATATTCGGCATTATCCAATTCCAACTGGCGAATATTCTCTTGGTTTTTCTTGAATGCTTCATAAAGCAAGTGGAAACGTGCTTCAATATCCGTTTCAACAAAATGATAATTAGCATCAATTAGTTTACGATAACCGGCTTCCAAATCCTGTAATTGATCTGGCAATTCTGTAGAAAGCGTCGTAACCAAGGCTGGAACACGATCCACAATATGACTTAAGGCCAAAATGTGATTTTCTGTATTATCCAAAATCACTGCGGCTTCCACAGGGTCACCCGATGAATTCAAGGTTACAAATTGTGAAAATTCAGATTGGATATTTTCTAATTGTTTTTCAATTTCATCCAAGGCTTGACCATACTGTTCTGAATTTTCAGCAACTCTATGCTGAAGTTCCTCAAATAAATCCAAAGCATGAAGAACACGACCACTATTTTTAGATTCTTGCTTCTCTAAGTCTGCCAAAGCATTGCGAATTTCAGCAATATCTTCTTCAATCAAAGTAATTTGACTCTCAATTTGGTCAATTTGATGACTGGCCTTGAGAAAACGAAATGAATGGTTATAGCCTTCTGCTTCAAAGAGATTATTTTCAATATCGGCAAAAGAGTTGAGAGATAAATCGACCCATTTTTGATTCCATTCACGGAAAGCCACTTGACTTTGTCCAATCAAGTGCATATTTTTTACAGCTTCTACTTCATCATTTACTGGAAGATTGTATAGTTCTTCTTTTCTTTCTTCTAGCGCCTCTAATCTCCCCTCGTTTCGCTTACGTAGAAAGATTGCTACTACATAAGCCAGAACTAAAATGACTGCAATTGCAACCATTAAATAAATTAGTTGTCCATTAGACATATCAAACTCCTTTTTTACTTGAAACAATCGTAACGATTATATCATATTTTTTAGACCAAGGGAACTACTTCTCCCTATTTTTTAGACATCAAGTGTACTATAGACAGCATTTTCTTCGATAAACTCACGACGAGGCTCTACTCGATCCCCCATCAACATATCAAAGATTTTATCTGCTTCTGCAGCATCATCTACAGAAACTCTAGCCATCAAGCGATGTTCGGGATCCATGGTTGTTTCCCACAGCTGATGATCGTCCATTTCACCTAGCCCCTTATAACGCTGAATAGTCGGTTTGGTACGACCTTCACTATAACGGGCTAAAGCTTCTTGGAGTTTGATTTCTTGATCTGCACCCGGCTGGATATATTCTTTAATCTCGCTTCCAACCTTGACACCATAGATTGGTGGTTGGGCAATATAAACATAACCAGCTTCTAGGATTGGTTTCATATAACGATAAATCAAGGTTAAAAGAAGGGTACGAATATGGGCTCCATCGACATCGGCATCG
The DNA here is from genome assembly GCF_013276735.1 of Streptococcus sp. 1559. Taxonomy (NCBI): domain Bacteria; kingdom Bacillati; phylum Bacillota; class Bacilli; order Lactobacillales; family Streptococcaceae; genus Streptococcus; species Streptococcus sp. 1559. The sequence goes on along the minus strand of NZ_VMLO01000093.1, from coordinate 18,829 downwards.
GTCATCAAAACGAGTTTTTGGTAACGGGCTTTCGAAACATCAAATTCTGCGCCAAATCCTGTTCCCATGGCTGTGAAAAGACTACGAATTTCTTCGTTAGCTAGAATCTTATCCATACTTGCTTTTTCAACGTTCAAAATCTTACCGCGAATTGGAAGGATAGCCTGAAACTCACGGTTACGACCAGATTTGGCTGATCCACCAGCTGAGTCTCCTTCGACGATGAAGAGTTCTGTTTCAGCAGGATTGTTAGAAGAACAGTCTGCTAGTTTCCCTGGAAGGTTGGAAATTTCCAAACCAGATTTTTTACGAGTGACTTCACGCGCACGCTTGGCAGCCACACGAGCCTTGGCAGCCAAAATCCCTTTTTCCACGATACGCTTGGCAATCTGTGGATTTTCCATGAGGAAATCGGAGAAGGCTTCACTGAAGAGGCGATTGGTAATCTTGACCACTTCGCTATTTCCCAATTTGGTCTTGGTTTGTCCTTCAAACTGTGGATTTGGGTGTTTAACTGAGATAACTGCAGTTAATCCTTCGCGGACATCTTCCCCAGTTAAATTATCTTCATTGTCTTTCAGTAACTTATTCTTACGAGCATAATCGTTGATAACACGTGTCAAGGCTGTACGGAAACCTTGTTCATGCGTTCCACCTTCATGGGTATGAATATTATTGGCGAAACTCATGACATTTTCATGGTAACCAGTTGTGTACTGCATGGCTACCTCAACTGTGATATCATCCATCTCACCGTCTGTATAGATTGGTGTATCAAAGATTACATCCTTGTTCTCGTTGATATATTCAACGTAACTAGCAATCCCACCTTCATAATGATAATGCTTGGTTTGTTCCAAACCTTCACGCTTATCTGTAATTGAAATTTGAAGACCGCGATTTAGAAAGGCCAACTCTTGAATCCGTTTATTTAATTTATCAAAATCAAAGATTGTTGTTTCAGTGAAGATTTTTGGGTCCGGTGTGAAGTGAACCGTTGTTCCTGTTTTATCCGTATCTCCAACTATTTCAAGATCTGCGACAACATGACCACGACGGTATTCTTGGTAATGAATCTTACCATTTTTGTGAACATGAACGTCTAATTGAGTTGAAAGGGCATTAACAACTGACGACCCCACGCCGTGAAGACCACCTGAAACCTTGTATCCGCCACCGCCAAATTTTCCTCCAGCGTGAAGGACAGTAAAGACAGTCTCAACGGCAGGTCGACCTGTTTTTTCCTGAATATCGACTGGAATACCACGCCCATTATCCACAACAGTAATCGAATCATCTGGCTCAATAAAAACTTGAATATGGCTGGCAAATCCTGCCAAGGCCTCGTCAATTGAGTTATCAACAATTTCCCAGACTAGATGGTGAAGACCTTCTTTTGAGGTTGATCCAATGTACATCCCTGGACGCATACGAACAGCCTCTAAGCCCTCTAAAACTTGAATTTGACTGGCATCATAATCCTGTGCCTGCAGATTTTTGATTTCTTCTGTCATCTTATTCCTTTTTCTTACATGTCTAATACTTGTCTTAAATTCACGATACTGGTAAACAAGTGGGTATCAAGTCCTGCAGCTTGACCTGCTTCGATATCAATCGGTCGATCACCAATGACAAGACCTGAGCTAATCTGATACTTTTTTCTTAAATAAAGCACGGACTCGGGATTTGGCTTTCTCTTAAAGCCTGAGCTAGAAGTCACCACTTCTGTAAAATAAGCTGCTATAGAGGTTTTTTCTAAAATTTCCAAAACCTGATTATTTCGATGAGAGACCAAAAAATGACGGCCACCTTGATTTGAAATGTCTTCCAATAGGTCAAAAACTCCTTCAAATAAAATCGGGTGTTCAAGCTCTCTGGCTTCATTTTCCTTGTACTTTTCTAAAAAATTCTCTAAATTGGGAGCGAATGTCTCAATCGCCAAATCAGTAGAAACCTTTAAAGCTTGATAGACACTGTCATGGTCTTGTATAATGCCATACAGTGCCAATGTTTCAACAAATGCAGCTGTTGAAATTTCATAATTATCCAGTAAAGTTCCACCTAAATCCCAGATATAATCGTGATATTTCATACCCTTCATTATAGCATTTTTTTATGAAAAAAGCGATGATTTCCCTGATTTTTCCACATAAAAAACGAGAGAATAACTCCCGTTTTACTGATTTTTACCAAAGACATCTCGATAGAGCATTCCTGTTCGTAAAGTCTCTGCGTCTCCTCCTAGTTGCTCTACCAACTCGTAGGCAAAGGCAAGGGCTGTCGAGGGACCTCGACTGGTTGTCAAGTGACCATCTACCACTACTGTTTCCTTGACGTAGTGACCATCAAGGATTTGCTCTTGAACACCATCATAACAAGTGTACTGCTTGTTTTTCAATACCCCTGCTTGATTGAGGGCAATTGGTGCCGCACAAATGGCTGCTAGTTTCTTCCCTTCTTGCTCGAATCTTTGCAACTCTTGAATCAAGGCCTGATTATCGCGCAAATGTGCAGAACCAGGCATACCGCCAGGAAGAACAATCATGTCATAGTCTGATAAATCTCCATCAAAGACATGATTTGCTCTTACTTGGATTGCATGCGAACCCGTTACTTGCTTTTCAAAACCAACCATATCACAAGTAATATTTGAACGACGCAAGACATCTACAACTGTCAAAGCTTCAATTTCTTCAAAGCCCTGAGCTAACATAACTGCTACTTTTACCATGATTTTCTCCTTATTTGATTTGTTTTAATACAAGCTTTTTCCGCTTGAATGGAACTTTTCCGCTCTTTTCTTCAGCTAGATTTGTCTGGTAACTCATCGATAAAAGCAAACCAACACCAATCAGATTACTGATAATAGCCGATCCCCCTTGCGAAATGAAAGGCAGTGGAATCCCGGTCAAAGGAAGCAAGCCCGTTACAGCACCGATATTTTCAAAAATGTGGAAGAGCAACATCATAATCAAACCAGTGGAAATATAGGTGTAGAACTGGTTATTTGATTTGAGAGTAATCTTCAACATACGGTAAATCAACATGAGGTAAAGGACAATAACCAGGACAGAGCCAATAAAGCCAAAATCTTCTGCAATGACCGTGAAAATCATATCTGACTCACGAACTGGAATAAGCAGATTTGAAGTATTAAAACCTTGGCCAAATAAACCACCGCTCCCAATGGCAATCTGCCCTTGAGCCTGCTGGTAAGTCGTTGTTTGGGCAAACTCAAAGGGATTGAGCCAAGCCAAAATCCGATTGATTTGGTAGGTCGGCATTCCAATCTGGTGAAGAAAAGCTCGTCCGTCCTTGCTAATAAAGATGGCTAAGAAACCAGCAACTCCTGTTACAGCAGTCACAAATACTGGGATAATAATTTTCCAAGAAACCCCTGATAATAAAACGATTCCTGAGAAAATGGCTACAAAAACCAAAGCCGTCCCTAAGTCACTTTGAAGTGCTAAAAGAACTAGGACTGGAATAGTAAAGAGAATCATCCAAAAAATTAACAAAAAGTCCAGCGGAACCGTGCGTCTCCATTCCTTATGTTTTTTGGTAAACTGGACAATGACACGAGCCAACATGAGGATATAGGATATCTTCATAAATTCTGACGGCTGGAACAAGGTAACACCATTTACCGATACCCAGTTTTTGGCACCCGTTGATGCAACTAGGCTTGGATTATAAAAGACAATTGGCAAGACCATGAGTCCCAAGCCTAAAATATACAGAAAGGGGGTTACTTTCCAAAGAAATTCTGTATTAAAGAGCATGACCACAAAACCAATCACAAGCCCCAAGGCAATCCAGGCGACCTGCTGCCCTAAAATGGGCAGAATATTGTTTGGATAATCATGACTAACAGCTATATAGATAGCCACCACGCCAATAACCAGTAGAAAAAATACTGGCAATAGCAAACTATAATCGACTCTTGAGTCGAGAGAACGTTTCATATACACTAACCTTATACTTTCATACAATACTATTTATCAAAGTTCATTTAAAAATTTATCAACAGCTTCATCAACTTCGGATCGAGAGACGGTTTTAACAGTCGCTTCTTTTGCTAGAGAAGTCACTATTTGCTTACCATATCGTTTTCCGACAATTCTCCTATCCAAAATAAGAGTTAAAGAACGTTGGTGTTCGCGTCTCATACTTCTTCCCAAAGCCTGTTTTAAACGAATAATGGCCATTGGCAATTGATAATCATAAAAGGCATTTTTCCCTTCTTGAATTAGTTCCTGATTGATCTTTTTCGTCAAGGGCTCTTGGGGATTTTGGAAAGGAAGTCTTGGTACAACTTGAATCACAAAAGGATGACTTGAAAAATCAACTCCCTCCCAGAAACTTGCTGCACCAAGCAAGATTTGTTGTTCTCCTTTTTCAAAGCGCTTCTTTAGCTGATGAACATCCCCATTTTTATACTGAGCCAGATGGCTTACAGGAAGTATGTCTGAAACTGCTAGAAGCATATCTTTAGCGGTAAAGAGAACCAAAATCGGTTGCTGGAAAGCTTGAATTTCCACTAGTAAATCAGCTACCTCTTTGGCATAGACTTCTAAGGAAGTTTCTGTCACCAGAGGGAAATCTTTGACCAAGACCACTTCTTGGTCCTGTTTTCTACGAGCTTCAATCTTAAGAAATTTGGCTTCAGGATAGCCTAACAGGTCTGCCAAAGAAACTCTCTGACTAATCTCAAGAGTAGCCGACACTCCCAAGACTTGACAACTCTCAGGTATTAAAGAGGACAGAAGAATACGGCCAGATTTTGTAGAAGAAATCTGAATTTTCTTTTGACTCGTTTCAGTTGCTTCAAGCCAGTAATCTCGGTCAGCTGTAAAATAGCGGACCAGCTCCTCAAAGCCTTCTACTTCTAATTCTAAAAAATACTGATGGAGATTGGCTAGAGAATCTAAGATATTTTTCCTAGATTTACCAGACTGAAATTGTTCTATCAAGTAGAAGCACTCAAAGCGAATACTTTCTAGTATTCGTTGCTGGACCTTATTTTGCTCCTCCAGTAAGGCCTTATCAAGCAAATCGATAATAGACTGGATATCGTAGGTCTCTTGAAGCAGATTTTCTAAAGCCAACAAAACTTTTTGAACTTCATCGATAATCAGTAAACGGTCACTGACAAATTCAGGATTATCTTCAAGTCTGGTTACAAGATAGGCATGATTGGTCACTAAAAGCTTGCAGGTTTGTGCTCTTTCTTGACTACGTTTCCAAAAATCTTCCGTCACAAATAAGCTTTGAGATGATAAATTCCCGTCATGACGAAGATCTGTTAGAAAATGTTGGTAACGGTAGAGTTGACCAATTTCATCCAAATCCCCCGTTTCTGTCTCTGTCAGCCAGACCAAGACTTGCATTTTAAAGCGTCTAAATAAGCGATTTTCATCATTTTCCTGCAAGGAACGATAAAAGGCATCCAACTTCAAATAATTTTGAGGCCCCTTTAAACTACGAATATCTATATGGAACACTTCCTTGAGACGTTTACCTTCTTCTTCCATGATTTGATTTTGAAGAATCTTTGTCGGAACGCTAAGGACAATCTGACGATTTTCCACTTGGGACAAAGCGGGTAAGAGATAGCCATATGTTTTCCCAATTCCTGTCGGCGCTTGAATTAATGATATAGGCTCATCCTTCAATAACAAACCGACTTCTTTAGCAAAACTCTCTTGCTCCTCCCTCACTTCAAGATTCAACAGAGAAATATTTTTAGAAAAATCTTGAGATAGTTTTCGTGACTCCATGGGATCTGCAGTTTTCTTGAAATACAGTCCTTGAACTTGGACCAAATCTGAAGAACTCAGAATAGATTGGCTGCGATAAATTTCTTCAATAACCAGGTAGGACTCATATAGGAGGGCGTCAGCCATTTCCAGCAAGCGTTCCAAGAGTCCTTTAGGAAGCTGGGTCATCTTTTCCCGTAAAAAAAGAAGTAATTCTGCTGTAGCTTGGGCATCTGAAAGGGCTGTGTGTGCGTGTTTAAGAGGAATTCCTAATTCTCGGCACAATATCGGCAAACTATATTTTTCCAGTTCAGGGAAAAAGACCTGAGCCAATTCGACCGTATCAACACGAGGATTTCTTAGCTCATAACCTTCAAAAAATAAATTTTCCGCCAAAAGATTGGCATCAAACTGAACATTGTGGGCTACAAAAATCCCATCCTCTACCAAGTCAAAGATTTTTCTAGCAACTTGCGAAAAATCAGGTGCTTGCGCCAGACGTTGGTCTGTCAATCCTGTCAGTTCTTTGATATGAGCATCCAAGGGTTCATGTGGATTGACATCCGTCGTATAGTGATCAACGATTTTTCCGTCCTCAATCACGACAATTCCCACTTGGATAATTTTAGCCTTACTACCTGTGCTAGTTGCCTCTAAATCCACCACAACATAGCGATTACCAATCGTTTTCATTATAAAAAATTATACCAAAAAAAGGGCCATTTGGCACCTGCAAACATGTGATAATTTTCAAACTCAAGAAGGTTACTTGTGTTAAAAATCCCAGCAAACAGAGCATCCTAGCCTGCTGATTTTTTTGAAAATATTGGAGAATAAGAAAAATTGAGAGAAGAAATATTTGCATCTTCCTTCTCTCAACGAATCATTTACTTTATTTAACCATGTCAGGATCGTAATCATAAAATCCTGTATCAAGGAAACGGTTTTTAGGATGTAACTTGCGCACTTCTTCATCCAGCAAGAAGGCTTGGTCATGACTAAAGTTGCCCTCTTGGATCAAGCTACGCGCTTGGATAAAGAGTTTTGCAATCTCAACAAAGTTCTGACCAGGTGTATAGAGACCTTCTAATTTCCAGTGAGTAAAGCCATGCTCCACCAATTCTGTTAATTTGATCATCAAATCAAGGTCATTGTTGGCAAAGATATGGGTCCCATGATTATCTTCAAAAATGGAATAGTGGCTCTCTGGATCACTTGGCTCAGCCAAGAAGAGGTCACGTTTATGCGTCTTTTCATCATCGATATGTGTAAAGTTATAGTAGTTTTGCAAGAGTGGACGTTTAGAATGATGGATGACGCTAGCACCGTAAACCAAAACTTCAGCAGGAATTTCCAAAATCTCTGGCATTTTGAAAAGTTCAGCTGATGGAATTTCACGCGCCAAAACAGCCTCAGATGCGCCAGCCTTTTGTCCCCAGAAGTTAATCTGACGACTGCTAGTTACCATGGTTGAAGCATCGTAGATGGTCTTAAATGAATAACCATCGCGGTTAACTACGTAAAAGACGCCTGCATCCCCAATCGTAATATAGTCTGTCTTGATTTCTTCCAAGAAGTCTAAGAAAGGCTTGATACGGTCCATCATATCTTGGTGCATGAGAGCATTGACCGCAACGAGCAATTCCTTACCAGCATCATGAACCAACTTAGCGATTTCACGCAATTGGTCATGACTAAAGGTTGTTGGCAGACGAAGGCCAAAATCTTTCTCACCGACATAGATACGGTCTACGCCAGCTTCGAGTAGTTGTTCGACTTGTTCAATACTTTCAGCAGTTGCTGTAATGATAATCTTTTCCATAGGAAAAACTATACCACATTTCTAGCAAATCAGCCATGCTTTGAAAATGAAAAGGGACTTTATTCTTTTTGTAACCTTTCTGTAATAATTCTCTGCCGAAAAAATGATAAAATAGGTATGTACTGTTAAGGAGAGAATCATGCCCGTAAGAAAATTACAATCCTATGAGGTAGACTATCAAGAAGAATTAAACCAGCAACTTCCTCATTATCAAGCTTATGCACCTGAAGCACAAGCTGATAGCAATCTCAAAGAAATTTTATTTTTTGTTAATATCGCTGTTTTTTGTATCTGTATTGCTATCTTTAGTTTTATCTTTTTAGCATTAAAATTATCAACTGCTCTTGCCTTTGCCGCAGCAATCGGATCCAGCTTACTTGTTTTAAAAGTTCAACGGTCTATTATCAAACGAAAACGTAGAAAATAAATCCAAAAGAGTCTGGGACAAAAGGATTTTGATTTTAGGAATTCTTTATTATAAGTTTTTAAAATCGATAGATTAGACAAAAAAGCGAACAAAACAGAATTCTGAGTGTCAGATAACTTGTTTTGTTCGCTTTTTATATTTAAGGTTAGACTTTTGCCCCAGACTCTTTTTATTTTTTCTTTTTCGATGGTGTGTGGATGGCAATCTTCACTTCAAAGATTGTTCCCTTGGGTTTATTATCTTTAACAGTAATGGTTCCTTTAAGCGCATCTACAATTTGCTTGGCCAGAGATAATCCTAAACCGAAACCACCTTTTTGACGAGTTCTAGCCTTGTCCACTCGATAAAAACGATCAAAAATTTTCTTTTTATCTTCTGTCGAAATACCGACTCCATTATCAGAAACCAGTAAATACAGATTACGATCGGTCGCCGAGATAAGAAAATCAATTTCACCATCCTCTTCAGTATACTTGACAGCATTATCAAATAGGATAGTCATCAACTGCTTCAAGAGAAGCTGGTCTGTGACAATCGGACGATGGATACGATTTTCAAAACGGAAGACACGATCATTTTCCGAAGCAATCATCTCATAGTTTGTGAAAGTCGTATTGAAAAAACTAGTTGGAACTTCTGCAAGCTCCGGCTTAATCCCATCATCTCTCCGAGCTAAGTTCAGCAAGTTTGTCGTCAAAAAACGCATATTTCGGACTTCTTCCAAACTCGATGCAATACTTTCGCTCACATCCATAATGGTAGCTTCTGGCTTACGAAAAAGGGTCTCTAAGCGATTTTGCAAAACTGCGAGTGGAGTTCGTAACTCATGACTGGCATTTTCCACAAAGGACTGCTGCTTCTGCATGCTCTCAAGCAGGGGTCGAACACTAACCCGAGCTAGATAAAGACTTGCAAGCAAAGACAAAATCCAGAAACTTACCATCACAACGACAATCAATTGCTCATGCTTTTGACTGGCCTGCTCCAACTGACTGGTATTAATCAAGACAGCTGCATACTTGATATTGGTTGAAACCGAACTGATATTGGTTTCCATCAAAATCATGCGATAGATTTCTTCCTGCCCATAGCTATTAAAAACCTGAATCTGGTAGATATGGCCTAGTTCTTTTTTCTCTAACCTAATCTTATCCAAGCCCAAAAATCGATTTCCAGAAAGAAGTTGAGTAAAGTCCTTATCAAAGAGAATGACTTCCGTATTGGAACTGACATTAGGTTTTATTTCTACTTTACTAGCGTCCGCCCTAGCATTTTCTAAATCTTTAATCTCTTCTGTTGCCCTATTCACTGCCAGTTGAATAACTGCTTGAGGATTTTCACTCAGTCCGTGGAGTTTATCATCCACCGAAGTATAGAGACTCGAATGCATGACCTGCAAAATAATCAGAGTCATTGTAGAGAAAATCAGAGTGAAGACACCAAAGTTGCGGATAAAATAACTAAAATCATCCGCATACCATGTTTTTTTTAGTTTACTGAACATCTTTTAAAATATACCCAACACTGCGCAAGGTTTGCAAATTCTCTGCAAAAGTGGTTCCTTTTAATTTCTTACGGACTTTTGAAACATAAACTTCGACAACTGAAATCGTTGTGTCACTATCAAATCCCCATAGACGATCAAAAATCTGCGTCTTAGGCAAAATCACATTTTGATTTTGAAGGAAATAAACCAATAAATCAAACTCTTTCCCCAGTAATTCGACTGGAGTATCTTCAACCTTAACAGTATTGGTTGACAAATTAACTACAATATTTCCATAAGTCAAGGTGTTTTCATTAAACTTACCTGAACGTTTGAGAAGGGCCTGAATCCGCATTTTGAGTTCTTCTAAGTAGAAAGGTTTGGTCAGATAATCATCTGCTCCCAGTTCAAATCCATGTCCCTTGTCATCCAAACTTTCCTTGGCAGTCATGATCAGAACTGGAGTCGTAATCCCCTTTTCACGCAATTCTTTCAAGACTTGGAAGCCATTTTTTTCTGGCAACATCAAATCAAGCAAAATCAAGTCATAGACACCACTTTCAGCTTCGTAGAGACCTTCTTCTCCATCAAATACCTGCATGACATCCGCAAAATCGTCTAAAAAGTCAAATACTGAATTTGACAGGCCTAGGTCATCCTCAACCAATAAGATTTTTATCATGAGAAACTCCTCCTTATTAAAACTATTATACCAAATTTGCCTTAAAAAAAACTCAACTCTCTGCATTTTACATGAGATAGCTGAGTTTTCTTTTTATTTTAGGCTTATTTATGCATTTCCGTATTGAAGAACAACTGCTTCGACTGCAGCTTTTTCACGGCTAATCAAGTCAACACGCGCTGCAATTTCCTTGATTCCCATACCGATGTTACGGCTAAGAGCAAGGTCACAAAGTTGCGGCTCAAAGAACTCCTTGTATTCCGCCAAGCGTTGCTGAGTCTTAAATACATGAGCAGGAAGGATAACAAAGCTATCAAAGCTCATATCTCCTCCAAGGGCTGCCTTAATCCAAGCCCAGTTTTCACGCGCCCAAGACCAAGCTGTTTTCTGAGTTGCTTGATGAGCTAGGAATTGGTAATACCAAGCAGACAAGTCCTGTGGTTTGACCACAAATTTGTCCTTCCAAGAAGTAATCAAGTTTTGGATATTATCCGCATCTGTACTGTATGCAAGAGCTGCTGCCAACTGGCGTTTAAAGACAGCATCTGTTGCGTGAGTATAAGTATCAAGATAAAGTGCTAACAAGTCTTTAGTCTCATGATGTTTCATCTCATTAATCAGAACTTGTGAACGAATAGCTGCTGGGAGTCCTGCAAGATTCTCCTTGTGTGTTGCGAAGATTTGGCTAGCGACTTGACTAGCTTCTGCATCATTTGAGCGAATCATCATCGAAACAGCCAGCTGACGAACCAATTCATCCTCATCTGATTCTCCGTCTTTAGCTTCAAAACCAAGACGGTCATAGTTATGACGAGCCAATTTAGCAACCAGTCCTTTGAAGGCTGTTTCAGCATCCGTTCCTTCATCAATAAAGCGCTCAAGGGCTGAAATCACTTGAGAAACAGCTGAAACCACCAGATAAGACTCTTCCTTAGCAAGTTTATCAAGAACTGGAAGCAAGTCTGCATAAGAAATGTGCCCTGCCTCAGCCAACAAACGACGTTCTTGAACAATTTGCAGTTTGCTTGTGTTATCAAGTGTCTCTAGCTCAGCAAGAACAGCTTCTAACAAGTCTCCTTGATAGTCGGTAATATAGTGGGCAGTATTTTCAGTGTTGAGACGAAGAGCTCCTTCATTTTCAGCAAGAAGAGCTGCGTAGCCAGGGATTTCGATACTTTCAGTTTCGAGTGTATCAGGCAAGCCTTTCCAGTTGCTATTGAGGGGCACCACCCAGAGACGGTTCTTGTCTTCGTTCTCACCGATGAAGAATTGTTTTTGTGAAATCTTCAAGACATCATTTTCAACTTTGACAGTAAGAACTGGGTAACCAGGCTGTTCCAACCAAGAATCCATGAAGGCTGCGACATCACGTCCTGACGCTTGACCAAGGGCATCCCAAAGGTCACTACCAATGGTGTTGCTGTATTGGTGTTTTTCAAAGTAGGCATGCAAACCTTTAGCAAAATCAGCATCTCCTAGCCAACGGCGAAGCATGTGCATGAGACGGCTTCCTTTGGCATAGACGATAGCGCCGTCAAAGAGTGTATTGATTTCATCTGGATGTTTAACTTCGACGTGGACAGACTGAACGCCATCAGTAGCGTCACGTTCAAGAGCAAGAGGTACTCCACCTGTTTGGAAATCTTCAAAGATATTCCAGCTTGGTTCGATGGTATCCACACAGACGTATTCCATCATATTAGCAAAACTTTCATTGAGCCAAAGGTCATCCCACCATTTCATAGTCACGAGGTTCCCAAACCATTGGTGAGCCAATTCATGGGCCACAACAAGGGCAACTTGTTGACGGCTAGCAAATGTAGAGTTCTCATCGACAACCAAGTAAACTTCACGGTAGGTCACAAGACCCCAGTTTTCCATAGCACCAGCTGAGAAGTCAGGAAGGGCGATGTGGAGAGATTGAGGAATTGGGTACTTAACTCCATAGTAATCTTCGTAAAACTCGATAGAGCGAACAGCGATATCCAGTGAGAAATCAAGATTTGAAAGTGGATGTGCTTTGGTAGAGTATACACCAACGAGGGTACCATTCTTAGTTTTAGTGGTCACCCCTTGCAAATCACCAGCAACAAAGGCCAACAAGTAAGAAGACATGCGAGGTGTTGTCTCAAACTTCCAGATACCTGTTTCCTTACGGTTTTCAACATCGATTTCTGGCATGTTTGACAAGGCCAATTCACCTTCTGCTTGGTCAAAGCAAAGAGAGAGGTCAAAAGTTGCTTTGGCTTCAGGCTCATCCACACATGGGAAAGCTTCGCGCGCAAAATGGCTCTCAAACTGAGTAGACAAGACCTCCTTCTTGACTCCATCAACTGTATAATAAGAAGGGTAAATCCCTGTCATGTTGTCTGTAATTTTTCCTGAGAAAGCGATAGCCACTTCAACTTGACCAGCCTCAGCTAATTCAATATGAAGAGCTTCATTGTCATGGTCAACTGTAAATGGACGAGCTTGACCTGCAACTTCTACAGAAGCGATTTCCAAGTCTTTTTGATGAAGGGAAATGCGGTCACTCTGTGCTTGACCAGTGATGGTCACCTTCCCTGAAAACGTCTTGGTCTCACGACTCAAGTCTAAAAATAAATCGTAATGTTCAGGAACAAATTGCTTAATAAAATGTTCAACTGCTTGCATAGTTTTCTCCTATTCTAAGTTTAAGAGCTGCTGCTCTTCTTCAAACAAACTTATTATATCATATTTTGCTTGAGAAAAAAGGATTGGACGGCGATTTCCAAAACTTTCTTCCGTCTAACAGTCTACAGTGGGTAGACCTTGCGAAATTCTTCTAAAACAACCTTGCTTTCAGGTGTAAAAGTCAATCCTGCTTCACCCAAGCAGTCTCTGAAAAAATCCTCATGAACCTGGCGCCAATAGGCTAGGGATTTGTCACCTTCCCCTTCCTTAAAGGCATGATCAGCAGAAACTTGATTGAAGGGCTGGACAGAAACCTTTGTAATTTCAACAATACAGACAGCCTGATTTTGACTATCTAAAATGACATCAAAAGTTCCTTCTTGAGGAAGAGACTCGTCTTCTAGTGCATAGAGATCGTAGGCTGATGCTGTTGCAGTCTTTTCGCCTCTTAAAACCAAATCTGCTAAAAGGTCTGGTTCCACTCCAAAAGACCAAGCATCGATTTCATCTCCGATAGAAGGATTGATTTGTTTGTATTTATTCCACATTTCTTGCGGTGTCATGGGTGCTCCTTTGTAATTTTTTACTTTCTTCTTTTACACGTTCGAGGTGGTCTGGATGGTCAATCTCTAAATTAAAAATCGCTGGAATAGAACTATAGTGGATAATGCACTCAATCCCCATCTTATTCATTTTTTGTATGAAAGAAGTATTCAGATAGCCTGCTACAGCAAAATCAATCTTGTTCTTTCTTGCTTTATCCTGCATATCTCTTAGCATATCTAACATTATTGGACTTTCCATATCATGCCATTGACTGTTTCTCATAGTCGCAAAAACAAAGGAAGTCAAATCATTCATTCCAACTACAATCTTTGAAATGCCCGTTTCCAGTATACTAGATAAGTCAAAATACGCTGACGGTAATTCAATCATCGTTCCGACTTTCCCAGTAAAGCCATACTGACGCAATACTGTAATAGCTTGTTTTAATTGGTCGGCATCATTGACAAAAGGAAAGATAACAGATAGATTGGAGTTGGTTTGATAAACTTCTGTAACGACATGTGCTTCAGCCTGAAATTCATCCAAACACGCCAGTAAACGCCTAGTTCCTCTATAGCCAAACAAGGGATGCCCTTCGTCAAAAAACTCTTTAGTCCCCACTAAACAATTGGCTTCTGTATTCGTTAATTCAGTAAAACGATACCAAACTTCTTCATCTGAGTACAGGGAGCAGATAGTCTCTAGATAATCTTTTACAAATTGCTGACAACTTGCTAATATGATGTTTTGATTAAGCTCTCTCAACAAATATTCCCCACGAATCATGCCGACGTGGTGAAATAATTAGGGGTAAACTTTTTCAAGAATTTTTTCGCCACTAAGGGCAAGTTGATTTTTCATAGCCATTCACCTCGTCTTAAAAGATACAATATCATATATAATTATATCAAAATTTCCTCTAGTTCAAAAGATTCATAAGGTTCAGATAACTCATATCCTAAAAATTCTGCTACTTTTTTGGAAGCCTCATTATGAGCATCCCAAAGTGGAAACATATCTCTATTTAAACTCTCTAGAATCATTGCAGCACCAAGCTTTTTAGCAAATCCATTCCCTTGTTCGTTTGGTCTAGTTGCAACTTCCACTTCAACTGCTTTACGGTAAACTAACCCTGAGGAAATCCCAGCAATCAGTTCATTATTTTTAAGAATCACAAAGCCAAATCCACCTTTTAAAACAAAATCCTGATAGGACTCAAAATCCCCCTGTAAATCCTGTGACCATTCTTCCGTAGAAAAGCAGTTATAAATATGATTATCAATAGGCACAATATTGTAACCTTCCTCTAAATGAGTAACTAGATTATTTAAAAATTCAACTTGAAAATTTGCCTTATCTTTAAAAGAATAGCGAGTAAAAGAATTTAGCCCCACTTTTCGATGCAGAAAATCTTGCCAATTAGTATTTTCTGAAATAATAATCTTATAATCTAAACCATATTTTCTAACAAAATCTTCCCAAAATCTGGAATCCAACTCCCCTGCTAGGTATAGAAAATTCCCAACATCATAAAAGCTTGTTGTCCTATCATTGTTTCGGTAGACAGTTCCAATTTGAGATTTAAGACCATAGAGAACCATATTTTTCTTCCATGTTTTAAATAGTTCCATTATCCCTCTACTTCACCTTCCAATTCATGTAAGAAGTCTTGTCCAGTTCTGGAAATCCTAATAATTCAGACTTAACCTTCGAGACTAATGGCGATGCATTTTCTTCTGTAATCTCTTGAATATCCATCCAAATATATCCAAGTGAATCATTCGCACCATCAGACACAGCTTCCGAAGTCGTAACTTGAGGTGCACTCTCATTCATTTCAACATCATACAAGGCCATGACATGGTGAACCATAAAATTTGTTAACTCTTCTCTGACGAAAACATCGTAGATTCGAGGATTAGAGTAGCTTCTAACAGTAAATCCCGTCTCTTCCATAACTTCTCTAGTCAGCGTTTCCGTCAGTCCTTCACCAAGTTGCTGACTGCCTCCAGGTAGATCATACCGATGTTGATAAGGGCCTCTCGTTTTTTCAATGCAGAGTAACTTCCCATTTTCTAAGCAAACAGCGTAGACTCCAAAGTGTCTTTTGATTTCCATCCAAATCCTCCTACTTCAAAGACCAGCCACCATCTATTGTCAGAATTTGACCCTGCATGACAGATACCTTACCACTGGCCAAAAAGAGACTGACTTCTGCCACTTCCTCTGGTTCAATCCAGCGCTTGATTGGTGTTTCACTAGCAACCCAATCAGCCAATCCACCTGGCTCAAAATCTGCAGAGGTCATAGCTGTCTTGACTGCTCCTGGAGCGATACCAAAGACCTGAATCCCAGCTTCAGCATAGTCTAGAGCCAACTGCTTGGTAAAGCCAGCCAAGGCATGCTTAGAGGAAGTATAGGCGTGACCACCTCCACCTGCTAGGCTAGAAGCAATGGAACACATATTGATGATGATTCCCTTTTTATTTTCCAGCATTTGTGTCAAATAATAGCGAGTCAACTCAACAGGAGTCACGTAGTTAATTTCAAAAATTTCTTGAATTTCCTGCGCTGTCTGTTCCAATAGGGGTTTATAAGCATCCAAAACTCCAGCAGTATTGCACAAAACATCAACCTGAGGACACCGGTCAAAAATAGGCTCCAAGTCCAAAGTCAAATCTCTCTGTAAAAAATGGAAATCACCCTCTAAGAATGGATTTTCACCTTGGTCAACTCCGTAAACTTGATAGCTATTCTCTAAAAAGAGGCGAGCTTGAGCCAGACCAATCCCTGAACTCACTCCTGTAATGAGTACACGTTTAGCCATGCACTTCTACCCAATCTGTCGCCAAAACATCACAAGGTGTCGGACTCCACATGGAAAAACCTTCTCCTTCTCCAGACACGTTGATTAGGAAATAAGGTGTCACTTCAAGTGCAAGCCCATTTTGCTCGATGGTATCAAAGAGTTGGACATAGTTTTCCGCACCTCCCCAACCAGTTCGTACATATTTTTTCTTAGCCTTTAATCCAGGCAGGATCTCTTCAAATGTCATGTTTTTCTCCTTTAATATCTAACATTCTTTCCTTCATTATAACAAAAAAACCGCTTTAAAACGGCTTTTTGAATGTGATTTATTTACATCTGCTTCTACTTACGGCAAATTATTCCCTGCTGCAAGATAAATTTCATACCATTCTTTTCTTGTTAAGCTAAAGTTTGCCGCTTGGCTAACTTCTCTCAAGTGCTTAGGATTTGTTGTACCTACGACTGCCTGCATTTTTGCTGGGTAGCGTAACACCCAAGCGATAGCAATAGCTGATGGGCTCACACTGTATTTTAATGCTAGTCGATTTAGGACTTGGTTTAGTTGTTGGAACTTCTCATTTCCAACAAAATTCCCTTTAAAATACCCGAACTGCAAGACTGACCATGCTTGAATGACCACATCGTGTAATTGGCAATATTCAAAAATGCTGCCATCTCGCATAGCTGCTTGACTATCTTCCATATTAACATGAAAAGCTGATTCGAATCCTGGAGTAAAAGCCGCACTCAATTGTAGCTGATTAACAGCTAACGGCTGCTTAACATCTTTTTTAAGCAACTCCATCATCATAGGATTTTGATTAGAAACTCCAAAATCTCGAACCTTACCTTGTTTATAAAGGAGATCAAAGGCTTCTGCTACTGGGTCAGATTCCATCAAAGCATCTGGTCGATGAAGAAGCAAGCTATCTAGATGATCAATCTTCAATCTTTGCAAAATACCGTCAACTGATTTTATAATATAGTCCTTAGAAAAATCAAAATAGGTAAATTCTTCAATGCGAATGCCACATTTGGACTGAATCCACATCTTTTCTCTTAAATCTGGACGATTTTTTAGGACAAGACCTAACAGTTCTTCACAACGACCACGACCATATATATCAGCCAAGTCAAAAGCATTGATTCCAACAGAAAGTGCTGTTTCTACAAGCTCTTCAACTTCTTTGACAGACTTATCTTTTATTCTCATCATTCCGAAAACAATTTCTGATAATTCTTTGTCATCTTGACCAAGAGTTATGTATCTCATCAAATTTTTCTCCTTTAATTTCTAACATTCTTTCCTTCATTATAACAAAAAACCGCTTTGCAACGGCTTTTTGGCTATATTTCACTCCATTTTATCTTCTTAAACCCACGGAACAAGAAAAAAATGCCAATAAAAAGAACAGCTAAAGGAATAATCTTTGTGAGGAAAACATTTGAAATGCCCATCCACTCATAATAACGGAGCAGAGAACCCACCACAAGATGGGCAACAATCATACTGACAAAGGGACGAAAGACAGCTTCTTTCCAATTCCAAATACTGATGACTAGAGAAAGCGTAAAGACAAGGAAACTATCCCAGGGAGCAGGAAGATAAAATGCTCCTTCTTGTACAAAACTTCCTATTCCTACATATCCCAGAACAACTAGAAGGACAAGAATCCCAACGACAATATAGGTGCCAATTTTCATTTTAGGAGAATCTTGGACTAAGCCCCAACGTAAGATTGTGGCCACAAGTCCAAATCCAATCAGAAAAAGAAGAAGTTGCCCTAAAAAAGTAAGCAAATTGACTGTTAAGAGAGGACCTTTAGAAAAATCACCCAGTAGATGATAGTAACGTAATACCACTAGGACAAAAATTGGTGTTAAAAGGGACTCCTTGATAGAACTGTGTGGTGCTTCCTTGAGAATCTCTTTCATTATTTTTTTAGGATTCTTACCTAAATAATCCTCTGCACTCATGCCATCTCGTTCTGCTTCTGAGAAATCTAGCATCATCAAATAGATCTGCTCTCTGAGATAGTCTTCATCATAGAGAAATCCAGCAAGATTAAAACTATCCCACAGTTCCTCAAAATACTGCTGATTGTCCTCAGAAAACTCATGCAACAAATTGTTTGTTTCTTCATAATACTTCATTTTCTTCATGGTTTAACCCCCATTCTTAATCCCTTCTACTTTTTGACTCAAATCGTCCCATTGTTGCCAAAAGACCGAGACACGCTCTTCTCCTTCTTTGGTTAACGAAAAATACTTCCGATCTGGACCATCTGGCGACGGGCGCATGTCGCCTCTTATCCATTGATTTTTTTCTAGCTTTTGCAACAAAGGATAAATAGTTCCTGGAACGATAGTATCAAATTCAGCCTCTCGCAAAGTCTGAACCAACTCATAACCATACCGCTCTTTTTGACCAATCATATCCAAGACACAACCTTCAAGAACACCTTTTAACAGTTGAGTTTCTTTCATCCCTTCTCCCTTCTAATCTATTTTGTAATACCTACTAGTAGCTTCAGCTATAGTATACCACTTCCACACTAGTTTGTAAAGCATAATAGTTAATACTCTTCGAAAATCTCTTCAAACCACGTCAGCGTCGCCTTAGGGTATATATGTGACTGACTT
>NZ_VMLO01000092.1:0-5556 GCF_013276735.1 Streptococcus sp. 1559 | reverse complement strand
GGAATTACTTTAAAATTTCCTTATCAATTTGTTCACAGTCTATTTCAATCTACTATACTCTTCGAAAATCTCTTCAAACCACGTCAGCTTCGCCTTGCTGTATATATGTTACTGACTTCGTCAGTTCTATCTGCAACCTCAAAACAGTGTTTTGAGCTGACTTCGTCAGTTTTATCTACAACCTCAAAGCTGTACTTTGAGCAGCCTACGGCTAGCTTCCTAGTTTGCTCTTTGATTTTCATTGAGTATAAAAGTGCTCCATGCCATATTTTACATAGCATTAGTCTTCTAAAAATGGACAAAAAACATTGTAAAGGCTATCAAAAAGGAGTATAATGAGTGCAAGAAATTTCGGAGGTGAAAGATGCTAGAAGTAAGAAGTCTAGAGAAAAGTTTTGGATCCAAGCAAGTTTTGTTTGGTATTGACTTTCAAGCGCGACCAGGTCGTATTTTGGGATTAGTAGGAAAAAATGGTGCTGGGAAGACAACGATTTTCCACAGTATTTTGAAGTTTTTAGAATACCAGGGAGAAATCGGTCTGGATGGTCAGGATATTCGTCAGGAGACCTATGCTCGGATTGGTTATCTGCCTGAAGAACGCAGTCTCATGCCTAAATTGACAGTTCTTGAGCAAGTTCGCTATTTGGCGACTCTAAAAGGCATGGATGCCAAGGAAATCAAGGAAAAACTCCCTCAATGGATGAAGAGGTTGGAAGTGAAAGGGAAGCTGACAGATAAAATTAAGAGTCTGTCAAAAGGAAATCAGCAGAAGATTCAGCTCATCATTACTCTGATTCATGAGCCAGACTTGATTATCTTGGATGAGCCTTTCAGTGGATTGGACCCAGTCAATACAGAATTGCTCAAGCAAGTCATTTTTCAAGAAAAAGAACGTGGGGCAACCATTATCTTTTCTGACCATGTCATGACCAACGTCGAGGAGCTTTGTGACGATATTCTCATGATCCGAGATGGCCGTGTGGTCTTGCATGGACCAGTTCAGGATGTCCGAAATCAATACGGGAAAACACGTCTCTTTGTTTCAAGTGAACGAAGCAAGGAAGAATTGGAAAACCTTCCTCATGTCAAACAGGTGAGCTTGACCAAACAAGGTAGTTGGAAATTGATCTTGGAGGATGAGAGTGCTGGTAGAGAACTCTTCCCAATCTTGACTCAAGGGCAATATATCGCAACCTTTGACCAACAAGCGCCAACTATCGATGAAATCTTTAAACTAGAATCAGGAGTGGAAGTATGGGAAATGTGTGGGTTGTAATCAAGGAAACCTATCTTAGACATGTCAAATCGTGGAGTTTCTTCTTTATGGTGATTTCACCGTTCCTCTTTTTAGGAATCTCTGGAGGAATTGCTTATCTCCAAGGCTCTTCAATGGCTAAAAATGATAAAGTGGCAGTAGTGACAACAGTGCCATCTGTAGCAGAAGGACTGAAGAATGTAAATGGTGTTAATTTTGACTACAAAGACGAAGCAAGTGCCAAAGAAGCGATTAAAGATGAAAAATTAAAAGGCTATCTGACTATTGACCAAGAGGATAGTGTCTTGAAGGCAGTTTATCATGGCGAAACGTCGCTTGAAAATGGAATTAAATTTGCAGTTACAGATACACTCAATGAACTGCAAAATCAGCTTAATCGTTCAACTGCTTCCTTGTCTCAAGAGCAGGAAAAACGCTTAGCGCAGACAATTCAATTCACAGAAAAGATTGATGAAGCCAAGGAAAATAAAAAGTTTATTCAAACAATTGCAGCAGGCGCCTTAGGATTCTTTCTTTATATGATTCTGATTACCTATGCGGGTGTAACAGCTCAGGAAGTTGCCAGTGAAAAAGGCACCAAAATTATGGAAGTCGTCTTTTCTAGCATAAGGGCTAGTCACTATTTCTATGCGCGGATGATGGCTCTGTTTCTGGTGATTTTAACGCATATCGGGATTTATGTGGTAGGTGGTCTGGCAGCTATTCTACTCTTTAAAGATTTGCCATTCTTGGCTCAGTCTGGTATTTTGGATCACTTGGGAGATGCTTTCTCACTGAATACCTTGTTCTTTATTTTGGTCAGTCTCTTTATGTACGTCGTCTTGGCTGCCTTTCTAGGTTCTATGGTTTCTCGTCCTGAGGACTCAGGAAAAGCCTTGTCGCCTTTGATGATTTTGATTATGGGTGGTTTTTTTGGAGTGACAGCTCTAGGTGCAGCTGGTGACAATCTCATCTTGAAGATTGGTTCTTATATTCCCTTTATTTCGACCTTCTTTATGCCATTTAGAACTATTAATGGCTATGCAGGGGGAGTAGAAGCATGGATTTCACTTGCTATTACAGTGATTTTTGCGGTGGTAGCAACAGGATTTATCGGACGCATGTATGCCAGCCTAGTCCTTCAAACAGATGATTTAGGGATTTGGAAAACATTTAAACGTGCCTTATCTTATAAATAGAAGAGCCTCGCGAAAGCGAGGTTTTTTAGAGATAAAAAGAGTGGAATCACGAACCTAATTATGCACACATTATGTAAACAGGTTGCTTGAGAACTCAATTGTATAGTGAACTGAATCTGGAATAAGATAATATTGCTTCTAAAACATTCTTATAAATTGATTTGAATTCCAAAACCAGGGTGTGCAATTCTTATTTCCCATCACTTTATTTATTGATTATGATAGAACTCTTATCGGTCTGTAACAAAATTTCAATAATATAAAAACGCATCCTATCAGGACTCAACTTGATAGGATGCGTTTTTTGATTGTGAAGACTTTTCATCCAGCCTCTTTATGTGATAAAGTATCGTTAATATTCAATGAAAATCAGACTGGGAAGTTAGCGGAAGGCTCCTCGAAACATAGTTTTGAGGTTGAGGAACTGACCAAGTCAGTAACGTATACACACTAAGGACAAGCTGACGTGGTTTGAAGAGTATAAAAATCTGTTTCGTAAGCATCCAATAATAGGGTGTTTTGATAGTGTCATCATTTGGATAAGCATTATAGTATAGTGATATGAAATCAACTAAACTAAATAAGAAATATAGATTATCAAAACTCTTTGAAAAGATTGCATTAAATCTAAATAACATAGACGTCTTCAGCGTGTGCTGTCTCATCTTATGCGAAAATCTTATAAGGAGAGTATAGAAAATCTCGGTTGTAATCAACTAACTGATTGGAGAAATGTATAAATATGAGAAGTTAGACCCCCATGTCACTACCATAATGAGATTGCTCGAATTCCTTGCTTTTTATACTCAATGAAAATCAAAGAGCAANNCGGCAAGGCGACGTTGACGCGGTTTGAAGAGATTTTCGAAGAGTATTAACTCAATATCAAACTAGCTACGATGGGGCTGACAAAGACATAGAGAATACCAGTGACACCGATAGCCAAACCACCCATGGCTCCTGCTACAGAGCCGTATCGGAAGGCTGTTCCTGTTCCAACTGCATGGCCTGTTCCTCCAAGGGAAAGACCAACAGCTACTGGGTCGTCAATTTTCAACCACTTCAAAAGGGTTGGTCCGATGACACTGGTTAAAATCCCAGTTGCCACGACTACCACCAAGGTCACGGTCGTCAGACCTTGCAATTTTTCTGTGATTCCCACTGCCATGGCGGTTGTTACTGACTTGGGAAAGAGAGAAATGGCTAGGAAAAAGTCCATACCAAAGATTTTGGCCACAAGGGCTGTGAAAGAGGTATTGACAACTACTGCTAGCAGACTACCAAAGAGAATACTCCGAGCATGGTGCTTCATCAAATGAAAACTCTTGTAAATCGGAATCCCCAAAGCCACTGTCGACGGGACAATCAAGTTGTTCAGATAAACCCCACCTTGGTAGTAATCTTGATAAGAAATACCCGTCACCTTAAGAAAAATAATGATAAAAATAGCCGACAAAAGCAGGGGCGTTGTCAATGGATGAGGAAAACGTCTGTAAATCAACATCCCCACTAGATAAGCTAGGATAGACAGGGCAAGCCCAAATAGGGGATTGGAAACAAATTCACTCATTTGGCATCTCCTTTCTCATAATCTCCCTCAAACCGTCGTTTGATAAACTGAACTACCAACGCTATGAGGATAATATTGACAACTGCTGCAAAAAAGACAATCAAAACAATGGGTAGGAGATAGGGAGCAATCACATCAAACTTTTCCATGATTCCTACTGCTGGCGGCAAAAAGAGAATGGTCATATTGGCCAGCAAGAAATTCCCCACCATGTTGACATGCCTAGTTCTCAACCATTTGAATTGTAGGGATAGAAAGAGAATAATCAAGCCGATAATACTGCCTGGGATGGGCAAATGAAAGAAACTGGAAATCCCCTCTCCGATTAGAGAAATCACAAAGAGAATCATTAATTGAACATATAATTTCATCCTAAACTCCACGAAATAGACTTCTTGAATACCAGTTTACTCTTTTTTCAGAAAATTTCAAGGAAATGAACAAGGGATAATGAAAATTAAAGAACAAACTAGGAAGTCAGCTGCATGTTACTCAAAGTAAAGTGTTGGGGTTGTAGGTCAAACTGACATAGTTTGAAGCGATTTTCGAAGAATATTACTTTTCTTTGCTTAAGTGAATGACTTGGTCGTAGTTTTTTAAGTCCTCTTCTGTGTAGTGGTGAATGGCTTCTATGACTGTTTGAGGTAGGGAGAAGAGCAAGTCGCTAATTTTTCTGCTATTTTCCGAGTCAAGATTGGCCTTAATCTCGTCTGCTAAGATGAGTTGGCTATCATGGTAGAGGGCGCGGGCGATTTCTAGGCGTTGTTTCTCGCCACCAGACAGACTATCATTGCTGAGCGTTCGATTTTTCAAATGTTCTAAACCTGTTTTTTTGAGGATATGATTTAGCGTTTGCTTTTATCTAAAATACTTCATATAAAAATGTAAATTTTTGGGGGATATACAATTAAATGAAAATATCGTAATGACACAGATTGAAACAAAAAGCGAACAAAACAGAATTCATTGTTTCGATTCGCTTTTCGTATTATTATCTAGTTTTTTTGTAGCTCTGATAACATTTAGTCTGAGCATGTACACTAATAGCTGAAGGAATAAAATGTATACTTTAGATTATTTCCAAGCGCCACCGGTATCTACACAGTAACCACCAGGTGTATAGGTGTTGTGAAGCATCTTACCAGTTGAAGCAAGGTAATACCAAGATCTGCTATCTTTCACCCAGCCTGTTAACATAGCACCTGAGTCTTTTAGGTAATATAGTTGCTTAGTTTCAAACAAGCATGTTATAATAAAGCTATGGCATATAGTACAGATTTTAAACAGCGAGCATTAGATTACATCAAAGAGGGGCACAGCCATGTCGAGGCAGCCAAGGTTTTTGATGTCGGCGTCAGAACTCTCTTCACGTGGGAAAAGAACTTACGTGAACAAGGACACTTAGAGAGGAAAAAGCGAGTCGTCAAAAACCGAAAGATTCCTTTAGAGGAATTGAAATCCTTTGTAGAGGCTTATCCAGATGCTTTTTTACGGGAAATTGCGGCACATTTTGATTGTGCTGTCCCTTCAGT
>NZ_VMLO01000091.1:0-9013 GCF_013276735.1 Streptococcus sp. 1559 | reverse complement strand
TTGCGATTATTTTCATAAGCCTGTTGAGCATAGTCGGCAGAATAAACCTCTTTAAAGCGTCCTTTTCCAAGACATTGTCGGACTGTCCCACGCTTGTTTCAGTATGGATAGTTTGAGGAGCTTTTCCAAGTAAAGAGGCGATTTCTCTATTTGATTTCCCTTCCTTTTTCCATCGTTCGATTAAGCGACGGCTATCGATTATCAAATGTTTGGCTTTTGTAGTATAATGGTTTTGCATCTCTGTGCCTTTCTTGTGTTTGTGATTGAACAACAAGTATAACACAGAGGTGTTTTCTTATGCCTAGAAGAGCTTTCATTTGACAAGAGGAACCCTTGAAGCAGTTTTGTCAGCTAAACCAAGGCTAATCTTAGCCTTGGCTTGTCAGCCTAACAGCATCAAGCCTCTTATCAAATGAAATCGAGGGCTAGCTATAAGCTAGTTAAACCATCTAATTTTTAGGAGGGCTGGGTGGCTAACTTCATTATAGAACTTTCATTTAATACTCATTATTCTCTTGTAAACGATTATAAAGTGAACAAAATGTTTATCCTATTTAATTTAAAATTTTTTATGCTATTCTATACTCTTTACCTTCGGTGTTTGATCTATCAGAGAAGATGTCGATATTTTTATATCATTAAAATCGTGCAACTTTTTTCAGATACTTTTAAAAGATTGATTTCATTACCTCTTTCCTTTATACTGGATAAAAAGGAGAATAGTATGTCAGAAACAAATCACAAAATTGATTCAAATTTTGCAGGTCGTTTAAATATCCTGCGTGCGGGTGTTCTTGGTGCCAATGATGGGATTATTTCCATTGCTGGTGTAGTTATCGGAGTTGCTAGTGCCACGACCAATATCTGGATTATCTTTTTATCAGGATTTGCAGCTATCTTAGCTGGTGCCTTTTCAATGGCTGGTGGAGCATATGTATCCGTTTCAACTCAAAAAGATACTGAGGAAGCAGCCGTTGCGCGTGAGCAGCTCTTGCTAGACCAAGATATGGAACTAGCCAAAAAGTCCCTCTATGCTGCCTATATCCAAAATGGAGAATGCGAAACCTCTGCTCAACTTTTGACTAACAAAGCCTTTTTAAATAATCCACTCAAGGCTTTGGTAGAGGAAAAATACGGTATTGAGTATGAAGAGTTTACCAATCCTTGGCATGCTGCTATCTCTAGCTTTATTTCTTTTTTCCTTGGTAGCTTACCACCAATGCTGTCAGTAACTATTTTCCCAAGTGAATACCGCATTCCTGCTACTGTCCTTATCGTCGGTGTGGCCCTTCTTCTCACTGGTTACACTAGTGCCAAACTTGGAAAAGCCCCAACCAAAACAGCTATGATTCGGAACCTAGCTATTGGTCTTTTAACCATGGGAGTTACCTTTCTGCTAGGACAACTTTTCAGCATTTAATACTCTTCGAAAATCTCTTCAAACCACGTCAGCTTCGCCTTGCCGTATATATGNNTGCGGCTAGCTTCCTAGTTTGCTTTTTGATTTTTATTGAGTATAAAATACAAGAAATACCTCGATTTTCAAGTCGAGGTATCTTTTTTTACATTTGGACAATCTTGCGATAACTTCTTGAAGTAATCATGAAAATCAGCACATAGGCGATGAGGAAGATAGCGCAGATAGACAAGGTCACAATCAACATCATATTCGTATCTATTACACCAATCACTTTTAAAATCAGACTAAGCATATGGTAGGCAAAGGCTAGATGTATGAAGGCAAAAAGCAAAGGAAGGAAGAAAACAGTTAAAACCTGTTTGTTGATGGTTTGCTTGATTTGCTTTTGATCTAAACCGACTTTCTGCAAGATAATAAAGCGTTCACGGTCTTCATAGCCTTCAGAAATTTGTTTGTAATAGATGACCAGAACGGTTCCGACCATAAAGATAATGGATAGGAAAATACCGATAAAGAAGACACCACCAAAGAGGGCACTCATCTGAGAACTAGCATCTGCTAGATTGCTACCATAAACATAGCTACCTTCTGTGTCTAATTGAGCATTAAATTGATTGAGGTATTTTTCATACTCCTCAGCGACCTTGAGTTGTTCTTCTTCACTGACATTTATTACATTCATACCACCGTAAAACTGATTATAGATAGCCGAATCTGGGAATTGATCCAAAAAGGCTTGTAAATCAGGAACAACAAGGTAATTGTAATCAGTAGTCAAGATATTAAACTGATTTGGAACATGGTTCACAATGAAATCTTTATTAAATTCTTCTTTGACAGAAAATTGATGATCATTTAGAGTTAGAGCTTTCTGTCCTTTCAGTCCGTCATTTTTGGCAAAGAGACCAACCTCATTTCCTGATAGAGACAGTTTTTGACCAGTCATATTTTCATAATCTTTTTGGTCAAATACCATGAAAACTGTTTTTGGTTGGACACGGTTTTGTCCTTTTTCAAAAATAGTTAACTTGGTTCCTTCTTGATTTGCAATACCAAAGTTACTGTAACGAAGCACTTCTTTCTCTTTGACACTATAACCTTTGTCACTTGCAAACTGGCTCAAGAGTTTGTCCAAATCTTCTTTTTCAACATTTTTTCCAGTAATGCCAAAGTCATGCGGATTCATCACTTTTTTAAAGGATTCTGAGGCATTGAAAATACTAGTCGCTGCTGACATGGTTACCAAAACCATTGTTGACAAAATAGCGATGGTTGCTAGTCCAACCGCATTTTTCTTCATACGGAAAATCAAGTTGGAAACAGAGATGAGGTTATTAGGTTGGTAATAGTATTTCTTGTTTTTCTTTAAGATTTGTAGGAAGACTGTAATCCCTGCATTAAACAATAGATAAGTACCAAAAATAACCAGCAAAACAGCTAGGAAGAAAGTTGTTAGGGCTGTAAGAGGATCGGTTACCGTAAGGGCAAGATAATAGCCAATCCCTAAACTTATGGAACCAAGAATAGTTTGGAGAGGTAGGAAACGACCTCTTTTCTCTCCGCTTGCTTTCTCACGCGAGAGCTGGAGGGCATTCATACGGGCGATTCGAAGGGCATTCAGGAACATGAGCCCTAGGAAAATCAATCCAAAGACAACAAGTACTGCAATGACAACATTCATTTGGAAGGTAGCGACCAGCTCAACCTTCAATTTCATCAGTTTGAGCAAGAAAGCGAAAATCAACTTGTCAAACAAGGCTCCAATACCGATACCCGCTCCAACAGTTAGAATCCCAAATACCACTAACTCCTTAAAGGTCATACTGATAAGATGACGCTTCTCCAAGCCCAACATGCCATAAATTCCTAGTTCCTTGGAACGGTTTTTCATGACAAAACTATTGGCATAGAGGACGATAATGGCTGACGCAAGGGTAACGACAAACATACCAAATCCAAGTGTTGCTTGAATGGTGGTTCCTCCACGGATTTCAGCAATCTTGGGATTGAAGGTTAGAGAGTAAAAGAGATAGGTGACAGTGACTGCCAAGAGAACAGCCAGCGCAAAAGGATAGTAGAGCTTGCGGTTTTTAATCAAGTTCGATACCGCTAACTTATTAGTTAATCGAAACATACTAATTCACCTCGCTTGCCATGACAGTCAAGGTATCAGAGATTTCTTGGAACATCTGACGCTCTGTCTTCTCTCCACGGTAGATTTGATTGTAAAGAATGCCGTCCTTGATAAAGAGTACACGTTTAGCTCTGCTAGCTGCTGCTGTTGAGTGGGTTACCATGAGAATGGTTTGGCCGCGCTCATTGATTTCATCAAAAACATCAAGAAGAGCTGCAGAGGACTTGGAATCAAGGGCACCTGTTGGCTCATCCGCAAGGAGAATTTCAGGTTCTGTGATGATGGCGCGTGCTACTGCTACACGCTGTTTCTGACCACCAGAAATCTCGTAAGGGTACTTCTCTTGCAATTGGTTGATACCTAGATTCTCAGCTGTCACCACCAATTTCTTCATCATCTCCGTAATAGGTCTTCTTGACAAGACAAGCGGAAGCAAGATATTGTCCTTAACAGAAAGAGTATCTAGCAAGTTAAAGTCTTGGAAGACAAAGCCTAATTTTTCACGACGGAAGCTAGAAGCCTGTGAATTTTTAATGGTTGCGGTGTCAGTTCCATTCAAGTAAACCTGGCCACGAGTTGGTTTATCCAGCATAGCTAGAATATTGAGCAAAGTTGATTTACCAGAACCAGACTCACCCATGATAGCAACGTAGTCTCCCTTTTCTACGGTAAAGTGAATATCCTTGAGGGCCTCTACTTGGTTGCCCTGAAAACGAGTTTTATAAATTTTTTGAACGTGTTTTACATCTAAAAGTGTCATGAGAATCTCCTTTCTTAATATCCCATCAAATGAAATGTTGCTTGCATCATAGCGCATCCCAGCTGAACGCGCTCGATTTCTTTGTGGCTTGGTTGTTTTGAAAATTTTTCTTGAAATAATTTTTTCATGTTCTTACTCCTTTTTCTTTATGAGTCTAGTTTACATCAAAAAAAGACCGCTTGCCATAACCTAACCTTACAAAAGAGACTTTAATCTTACATTTTTGTAAGATTGGGGGAAATGTAAGCAAAATTACTTAGAAAATGATTTGATTTCCTATTTTTAAAATTGTAAAATATAAGTGTGAAAAGGCTTACTTTGGAAAGGAGGAAGCGGAAACTAACATTTGAGTAAGCTTACCTAGATAACATACCATTAAATTTAACACTTGCAAGTCGATCAACCTATAAGGAAAGAAGGTGCGCTTTAATGAAACACAAAGAACATATACTCATCGGACTTCTCTATCTCCTCTCTCCATTCATCGGTCAGCTCTTAGTTGAAAAAACATACTTTATCGGTACAGAATTTACAGCTACTGCTTATGCTATTTGCTGGCTATCAGTTGTTATCAGCATCCACCATTTTTCAAAAAATGTATTGTCTCAGCAAGAAAAAACAGATTAAAAAACTGAGTTTAAAATAATATTTTTAATTTGTATATGAGGCTGAGAAAATCTTATTAAAAGTAAAAAAGCTTTAAATCAAGCAGTTTAGACTATTGATTTAAAGCTTTTTGCTTATTCCAAATCTTTTGTTAAACCTCACCAAAACCAGCCTTCATTGTCGTCAATAGCTTGGGCTTCTTTGCGTTTGCGTGGGCCTGTTCCGTACATTTCTGCTTCGATTTCTTCCTTGGTTGGCATGATAGAAGCTAGGATGATATAGATAATCACGCCAAGTCCAAAGTTTGCGACTGTAAAAATAGCAAATAGAAAACGAACCAGGGTAACATCAAAGTTCCACTTGTCTGACAGACCCGCCAGAACTCCTGAAATCATGCGATTTCGTCTCATTTTATAAAATTTACTGTTCATGATATTTCCTCTTTCTGTTAGGTTAGACATAGTATATCACGGGTAGGCTCGGCTTTCATCAGTCCTCAGGCTGATTTATCAGAAGCAATTTACCTCGACAAAGTCCACAGCGATAGCATTTGGTATCAATCCTTCGCTTGCGATGATAACTTTGCTGGCAGGATTGACAACGATAAAGTTTGAGTGGTTTAGAGTGGCTATTTGTCAAGGAGGGCACAAAGCGTAATCCATCCACCGCTTTCAAAAGTTCCTTAAAATCTCGATCCTTGTGTTGATATCCCTTCCCTTGAAAATAGAGGTGATAATGACAGAGTTCATGTCGGACAATTTTCCTAAAAACCTCCATACCCAGTTTCTGATAAACCTTGGGATTAAAATCCAGATGCCCATCTTTGGGGAAAAATCGCCCACCTGTCGAACGTAGACGCCTATTCCACTGGACATGATGGATAAAAGCTCTCCCGAAGTCTTCTAGTGAAACCTGCTTGACATAATCAGTCAGTTTCATTTGGAGCGAGGAGCGACAGATTAACTTTTTCACGTTCAGTATCAATTTTCTTGACCCAAACGGTCACCAAATCTCCAACTGACACCACTTGACTAGGGTGTTTGATAAACTTGCGACTCATATGAGAAATATGAATCAAGCCGTCCTCGTGAATCCCGATATCAACGAAGGCACCGAAGTCAACAACGTTACGCACAACACCTTCTAGCTTCTGACCTACCACTAGGTCTTTGATATCTAGGACATCTTGGCGAAGCACAGGTGCGTCAAAGGAATCACGGAAATCTCGACCTGGTTTGAGAAGATCTGCAATGATATCTTTAAGGGTTTCTGGACCGAGGTCTAGCTCTTGAGCCATTTCCTTGACTGAAAGGGACTTGAGTTTGCTTTGGGCTTCTTCGTTTAGGTCTTTAATATCTAAACGTTTGAAGAGTTCCTTAACTGCAGTGTAATTCTCTGGGTGAACTCCTGTATTATCAAGGATATTGCTACTTTCAGGGATACGAAGGAAACCAGCAGCCTGCTCAAAGGCCTTGGCTCCCAGACGAGGAACTTTCTTGATTTGGGCGCGTGAAGTGATTTTTCCTTCTTCCTCGCGGTATTTGACAATATTTTCAGAGATAGTTTTGTTGAGTCCAGCTACGTGTGAAAGAAGAGCTGGGCTAGCTGTATTGACATTGACACCAACTTGGTTAACCACTGTATCGACAACAAAGTCCAGACTCTCAGATAGTTTCTTCTGACTGACATCGTGTTGGTATTGACCGACACCAATTGACTTAGGATCGATTTTAACCAATTCAGCAAGGGGGTCCTGCAAACGACGGGCGATAGAAATGGCAGAGCGTTTTTCAACGGTCAAATCTGGAAACTCCTGACGAGCAAGTTCACTGGCAGAATAGACAGAAGCACCACTTTCATTTACGATGACATAACTAACCTCAGGAAAATCTTTCAGAACTTCCGCCACAAAGGCTTCACTTTCACGACTAGCAGTACCATTTCCGATGGCAATAATTTCCACGCCATATTGACCAATCAAATCTGCCAGATCTTTCTTGGCTTCTTCGATTTGACGAGCTGATGCTGGTTTAACAGGATAAATGACCTGTGTTGTCAGCATTTTTCCTGTTGCATCCACGACAGCTAGCTTGGCACCTGTACGAAAGGCAGGGTCAAATCCAAGAACCACGCGCTCTTTCAGTGGAGCAACCAAGAGGAGATTGCGTAGGTTGTCCGAAAAGAGTTGGATAGCCCCTTCTTCCGCTTTTTCAGTCAATTCTGTCCGAATACGGCGCTCGATAGCAGGTAAGACTTTTTTCTTAACCGATTGCTGAACAACTTCATCTATATAGGCATTTTTCACCTTGAAACGAGCAGCAAAGAAAGCTAGAATACGGTCTGTCGCATGTTCGAAACCGACCTTCAAGACACCTAGCTTCTCCCCACGATTGAGGGCCAATGTACGATAGCCCTGCATATTTCCAACTGTCTCTGAAAAATCATAATAAATCTGAAAAACCTGCTTTTCATCAGGACTTTCATCCTTGACTTGCGAAGTAAGTTTAGAGTATCTCAGCACCTCCTGATAAGTCATGGCGCGCAGTGTCACATCTTCCGATAAGGCTTCGACTAAGATATCAACTGCACCAGCCAAGGCGTCTTTCCCAGTCACAAATCCTTCACAGATGAACTTTTCAGCCTCTTTCTCTAAGTCAGTTACATTCTGCAAAATCAGGCGAGCAAGTGGGAAGAGTCCAGCTTCACGAGCAATGGTTGCCTTGGTTCGACGCTTTTCCTTGTAAGGTAGGTAGAGTTCTTCAACGTCTGCTAATTTTTCGGCAGCTAAGATAGCTTCTTCCAACTCCTTGGTCAACTTGCCTTGTTCTTGAATCTTAGCTAAAACAGCTTCCTTGCGGTCATTGAGATTGGTCAGACTTTTATCCAAGTCGATAATGGCCTTAATCGCCACCTCATCCAGACTACCAGTCATGTCCTTGCGATAACGCGCGATAAAGGGGATTGTCGCCCCTTCTGCTGTCAAACTTAGAACAGTATCGATTTGCTTTAAAGTCACTCCCAAATCTTGGGAGATTTTTTCATATTTTTTATCCATGAATCTATTATACCACAAGCTAAACATTTCAAATTAACTCGTAGAACATTTAAAAAATATGTAGGGAATAGATTTATATGCTACAGCGCAATAACTTGCACTTAAAGAGCATTGCCACCTTTTTTTAACCAAGCCATGATATCAAAAGTATTTAATGGATCAGACATAATAGCCAGTTCTGGAAGATGTTCCTGACCTGGAATAACACATTGACTTTTCAAATTTTTATATGGACGATTGACTAAAATTAATTTATTAGAATAAGGAAGATTATCCATCTTATTTAAAATTTCTTCACTAGCTGAATCTTTATTATCAAATTTAAAATATAGATTATCCCAATTTATGCGTTTTTTCTTTTTTCCCACTTAGTCCGTGCTTCTTCAATACTAGAATAATGTAGAAAATGAATATCTATATCCCCTAAGTGCCCCAAAGGATAAACTTCATGGGTCCAGCTCGGTGAAACAAGTTCCTCTTCGAAAACAAGTTCT
Source organism: Streptococcus sp. 1559 (assembly GCF_013276735.1). Classification (NCBI taxonomy): domain Bacteria; kingdom Bacillati; phylum Bacillota; class Bacilli; order Lactobacillales; family Streptococcaceae; genus Streptococcus; species Streptococcus sp. 1559. The sequence goes on along the minus strand of NZ_VMLO01000091.1, from coordinate 544 downwards.
TGTTCCATATAGTACCGAAAATCCTTTGTAAGTTTATAATAATCATCAGGAAGAATAAATAAACCAACAAAAGGTGTTCTATATTGGCTTTACAATAATAACTTCTATATCTTTAAATGTTTGTCTATCAACTATTAATAAAGACTCTAATAAACTATTTTTATCTCCTTGATGTAATAAAATAACACTGATTAAGCAAGTCAATTTTACTACCTCCTATAATTTTCTGATAATGATTTTCTTCTTATTTCAATTATATAATCATTTAGTTTTAAAAAAAGCGTTCCAAACATTCAAAAATAGTTGAGACTTCCCTTAATAAATCTGTTACTTTCTTTTTCAAGATAGCCCATGCTTGCTCAATAGGATTCAAATCTGGTGAATAAGGTGGTAGAGGTAAGAAAAAGTGTTTATCTTGGATGCAGAGTTCATCCAAAATGTTCTTGGGATCAAAACTAGCATTGTCCATGACAATAACATGAGGTGTCTTCAAAACAGGCAGGAGTTGCGTTTTGAACCACTCCAAAAAGATATCGCTTGTCCT
>NZ_VMLO01000090.1:0-14672 GCF_013276735.1 Streptococcus sp. 1559 | reverse complement strand
ACTTTTTTTCTACACAAAAATAGGCTCCATAATATCTATAGGGGATTTACCCACTACAAATATTATAGAGCCAGAATATACAACTGATGGACTGCACCTCAGTGTTGCTGGTTATCAGGTTTTGACAAAAGCCTTGAAAGGCTATCTTTACTAAATAGCTAAATAAAGTTAAATTTGAGCATAATATCTTGTAAAAAATTCTAAAATCCTTTAAAATAAAAAGTGATGGAGGAATTTATGAATGTAAATCAGATTGTACGGATTATTCCTACTTTAAAAGTTAATAATAGAAAATTAAATGAAACATTTTATATTGAAACCCTTGGCATGAAGGCCTTGTTAGAGGAATCAGCCTTCCTATCACTAGGGGACCAAACAGGTCTTGAAAAGCTGGTTTTAGAAGAAGCACCAAGCATGCGTACTCGTAAGGTAGAGGGACGAAAAAAACTGGCTAGATTGATTATCAAGGTGGAAAATCCCTTAGAAATCGAGGGACTCTTATCTAAAACAGATTCGATTCATCGATTATATAAAGGTCAAAATGGCTACGCTTTTGAAATTTTTTCACCAGAAGATGATTTGATTTTGATTCATGCAGAAGATGACAGAGCAAGTCTAGTAGAAGTAGGAGAAAAGCCTGAATTTCAAACAGATTTGGCATCAATCTCTTTAAGTAAATTTGAGATTTCTATGGAATTACATCTCCAAACTGATATCGAAAGTTTCTTGGAATCATCTGAAATTGGGGCATCCCTTGATTTTATTCCAGCTCAGGGGAAGGATTTGACTGTGGACAATACGGTTACCTGGGACTTATCTATGCTCAAGTTCTTGGTCAATGAACTAGATATATCAAGTCTTCGCCAGAAGTTTGAGTCTACAGAATACTTTATTCCTAAGTCTGAAAAATTCTTCCTTGGAAAAGATAGAAATAATGTTGAATTGTGGTTTGAAGAAGTATGAAGTGGATCCAGATTATTAAAAAAATAGAAGAACAAATCGAGGCAGGGATTTATCCCGGAGCCTCTTTTGCGTATTTTAAGGACAATCAATGGACGGAGTTCTATATTGGCCAGAGTCACCCAGAGCATGGCTTGCAGACTGAGGCAGGACTAGTTTATGACCTAGCTAGTGTCAGCAAGGTTGTTGGCGTTGGCACCGTTTTTACCTTCTTGTGGGAAAAAGGCAAATTAGATATTGACAGACCGGTAACAGATTTTTTAGCTGAGAGTGATTATCCAGACATCACTATTCGCCAGCTCTTGACTCATGCAACAGACCTTGATCCTTTTATTCCTAATCGTGATCTTTTAACAGCCCCTGAATTAAAGGAAGCGATGTTTCATCTCAACAGACGAAGTCAGCCAGCCTTTCTTTATTCGGATGTCCATTTTTTGCTGTTGGGCTTTATTTTGGAAAGAATTTTTAATCAAGATTTGGATGTGATTTTACAAGAACAAGTTTGGAAACCGTGGGGAATGACGGAAACCCAATTTGGACCTGTTGAGCTTGCTGTTCCAACAGTTAGAGGTGTCGAGGCAGGTCTGGTACATGATCCCAAGGCTCGCCTCTTGGGCAGACATGCAGGTAGTGCTGGTTTGTTTTCGACTGTAAAGGATTTACAAATCTTTTTAGAACACTATTTAGCAGATGATTTTGCAAGAGATTTGAGTCAAAATTTTTCACCTTTGGATGACAAGGAACGTTCTTTGGCATGGAATTTGGAAGGAGATTGGCTAGACCATACGGGCTATACAGGTACCTTTATCATGTGGAATCGTCAGAAGCAAGAAGCGGCCATTTTCCTATCGAATCGTACCTATGAAAAGGATGAGAGGGCTCAATGGATTGTAGACCGCAATCAAGTGATGAACTTGATTCGCAAAGAAGAGTAAGGAGAGACATGTCAAATAGTTTAAAAGGGACTTTACTAACAGTTGTGGCAGGGATAGCTTGGGGCTTGTCAGGAACGAGTGGCCAATACCTGATGGCACACGGAATTTCAGCTCTGGTCTTGACCAACTTGCGCCTTTTAATCGCTGGTGGAATTCTCATGCTCTTGGCTTATGCCACTGCAAAGGATAAAATGCTGGCCTTTTTAACGGATAAGAAGAGTTTGCTGTCTCTTCTTATTTTTGCTCTAATTGGTCTATTCCTCAACCAATTCGCCTATCTAACTGCTATTCAGGAGACCAATGCAGGTACCGCGACAGTACTTCAGTATGTTTGTCCTGTCGGAATTTTGATTTATAGCTGTATCAAGGATAAGGTGGCACCGACACTGGGAGAGATTGTTTCTATCATATTAGCCATCGGAGGAACCTTCCTGATCGCAACACATGGGCAGGTGGACCAGTTATCCATGACACCTGCAGACCTGTTTTGGGGTCTCTTTTCTGCTCTGACTTACGCACTTTATATCATTTTACCCATAGCCTTGATTAAGAAGTGGGGGAGCAGTTTGGTCATTGGTGTGGGAATGGTTATAGCAGGTTTGGTTGCCCTTCCTTTTACAGGAGTTCTACAGACTACTATCCCAACAAGTCTTGATTTTCTCCTCGCTTTTGCGGGCATTATCCTTATCGGGACTGTCTTTGCCTATACAGCCTTTCTAAAAGGAGCCAGTCTGATTGGGCCGGTCAAGTCAAGTTTGTTGGCTTCAATTGAGCCAATTTCGGCTGTTTTCTTTGCTTTCCTAATCATGAATGAACAATTTTATCCCATTGATTTTCTTGGTATGGCAATGATATTGTTTGCTGTAACCCTGATTTCTTTGAAAGATTTAGTCTTAGAAAAATAAAAAGACTCTTTGTCGTCCGTGACAGAGAGTTTTTGCGTAGTATTTTATACTCAATGAAAATCAAAGAGCAAACTAGGAAACTAGCCGCAGACTGTACTTGAGTACGGCAAGGCGACGTTGACGCGGTTTGAAGAGATTTTCGAAGAGTATTAATTGTTTTCAAGATAAAATTCAAAACGTTCGCCTACATATTGACTTTTTACGTATTCAAAAGCAGTACCATCTTCTAGGTAGGAAACCTGAGTCAGACCAAGAATAGCATGTCCTTTTTCAACTTCTAAATAGTGGGCGATTTTTTCCTTAGCAAGGCGAGCATAGATGGTCTGATGTGATTTACCAATACGGTAGCCATGTTTTTGCAGTGTTTGGAAGAAATGACTAGTGATTTCTTCTTTTTTAAAGTCCTTAATGAATTTTTCAGGAATAGAAGCAACTTCATAAACCAGAGGAACTTTGTCGGCATAGCGGACCCGCTCCATTCGGATAATATTTTTGGTAGGAGAAATTCCTAGCTTGGCAACTTCCTGCTCATTGGGAATGGTTTTTCTGTAGGAAATGAGCTGGCTAGAGGGTACTTTACCTTGGGACTTAACAATTTCAGTAAAACTGGTTGTCCCTCGCATCTTTTCTTGTACCCGAGTACTGGACACAAAGGTGCCACTTCCAACTCTGCGCTCTAAGACACCTTCTTCAACCAATAGAGATACGGCTTGGCGGAGGGTCATGCGGCTGACCGAAAACTGCTCTGCTAAATCTCTTTCACTGGGAAGCCTCTCACCAATAGCCCAACGGTGCTCGTCAATATCCTTTTTAATCTGATCATGGATTTTCATATAAGCAGGTAGCATATTTTTCACTTCATTTCTATCTTTTCTCTATTGTACCCCAATAAACTAGAAAAAGTCAAACTTCGCCTTGTTTATACTCTTCGAAAATCTCTTCAAACCGCGTTAGCTCTATCTGCAACCTCAAANNGATTTTCATTGAGTATTAGTTGGTAATTCGCCCTTATTTGTGATAGAATATTGGAAAAGATATTTCTTTTGAGAAAGGAAAAAGATGAGCAACATTTCAACTGATTTGCAAGATGTAGAAAAAATCATCGTATTGGACTATGGTAGCCAATACAACCAGCTGATTTCACGCCGTATCCGTGAGATTGGTGTTTTTTCAGAACTAAAGAGCCATAAAATTTCAGCTGCTGAAGTTCGTGAAGTCAATCCTGTAGGAATTATTCTATCAGGTGGTCCAAACTCTGTATATGAAGATGGTTCATTTGATATTGACCCAGAAATCTTCGAACTCGGAATTCCAATTTTGGGAATTTGTTATGGTATGCAGTTATTGACCCATAAACTTGGAGGAAAAGTTGTTCCTGCAGGTGATGCTGGAAATCGTGAATACGGTCAATCAACCCTAACACACACACCATCATCTCTTTTTGAATCAACACCTGATGAACAAACTGTATTGATGAGCCATGGTGATGCGGTTACTGAGATTCCTGCTGACTTTGTTCGTACTGGAACATCAGCTGACTGCCCTTACGCAGCCATCGAAAATCCAGATAAACACATTTACGGTATCCAATTCCACCCAGAAGTTCGTCATTCTGTATACGGAAATGATATCCTTCGTAACTTTGCCCTTAACATCTGTAAGGCTAAAGGCGATTGGACAATGGATAACTTCATCGACATGCAGATCCAAAAAATCCGTGAGACTGTTGGTGATAAACGTGTCCTTCTTGGCCTTTCAGGTGGGGTTGACTCTTCAGTTGTTGGAGTTCTTCTCCAAAAAGCGATTGGCGATCAATTGATCTGTATCTTCGTGGATCACGGTCTTCTTCGTAAAGGAGAAGCGGACCAAGTTATGGACATGCTTGGTGGTAAGTTTGGTTTGAATATCGTCAAAGCAGACGCAGCTAAACGTTTCCTTGATAAACTTGCAGGAGTTTCTGACCCTGAACAAAAGCGTAAAATCATCGGTAACGAGTTTGTCTATGTCTTTGATGACGAAGCAAGCAAGCTCAAAGATGTGAAATTCCTTGCTCAAGGAACTCTTTATACAGACGTTATCGAGTCTGGTACGGATACAGCTCAAACTATCAAGTCACACCACAACGTGGGTGGTCTTCCAGAAGACATGCAGTTTGAATTGATCGAACCATTGAATACTCTTTACAAGGACGAAGTTCGTGCCCTTGGTACAGAGCTTGGTATGCCAGACCATATCGTATGGCGCCAACCATTCCCAGGACCAGGACTTGCGATCCGTGTCATGGGTGAAATCACTGAAGAAAAGCTAGAAACTGTTCGTGAGTCGGACGCTATTCTTCGTGAAGAAATTGCTAAAGCTGGTCTTGACCGCGATATCTGGCAATACTTCACAGTTAACACAGGCGTTCGTTCAGTTGGGGTTATGGGTGACGGTCGTACATATGACTACACGATTGCAATCCGTGCTATTACCTCTATTGATGGTATGACTGCGGACTTTGCCAAAATTCCTTGGGATGTCCTTCAAAAAATCTCAGTACGTATCGTAAACGAAGTGGATCATGTTAACCGTATCGTCTATGATATTACAAGTAAACCACCTGCAACAGTTGAGTGGGAGTAATTTTAAACTAATAAAAAATGCTTTGAAATCAGTGTTTCAGAGCATTTTTTGTTCTTTCTGTAAATAATTTGCAAACTATAGTAACTGTTGACTTTTACTTAACCATTTTTCGATTGTAAGTTCAAAATGGTCAATTACTATTATATTTTCAGGAATCGTATCAAAATCAAATAATAAATTATCTGAATGAGTTTTTATAACTACTCCAAAATCAAGTTTTTTGGAGTTTATAGCATTCTGTAATAAAGAGATACTTTCATTCAGACATTCATTATTTTTTTGAATTTTTATAGGTATCGGTTTTTTTGAAAATGTTTAGGTAAAAAACCATCAATTCCTTTATTTCTTTGAACAATTTTTGCCTGTAATAATTTAAGAATGTTTTCCTCTTCCTCAGTTTTGGTTCTATATGCTTCGATTCCTTTATTCAATAAATTTGAACTTGTTTTTATAACATTTTCCAGACGTTGCTGAGTTATATTGATAGCTTCCTCAGATAAATCAATCCCCATATAATTTCTATTCAAAATCTTGGAGGCTACTAAAGTAGTTCTACTTCCACAGAACGGGTCTAAAACTATATCATTTTTATCAGTAGCAATCTTTATAATTTGTTCTAATAACAGAATAGGTTTTTGTGTAGGATAACCTACTCTTTCTTTAGCTTTTGGATTAAGAAATGGTATATTCCAAACATCTGAAAGGGGAACTCCATTTTTCTCTTTTGCTAGAAGATAGTTACCATTATTATCAACTTTATATATAGTTTTAGAGTTTCCATCTCGTTTTCGTTCTACTAGTATTTGGTCGATATTTGTAGTAGAAGAATACTCTGTAAAAATTGTATTAAATTTAAAATCTTTTGACTTTGAATAAAAGTAAATGTTTTGATGATTGTTCAATAATCCCTTTTTTGAATTAGACCACCGTTTATAGTTCCATATAATTTCGCTTTGAAACATATCTGCTCCAAAGATATTATCTAAAATTAATCTAATATGATGATTTGCAATTTTATCACAATGAACGAAAATACTGCCACTATTTTTTAGCACTCTTTTGCATTCTTCTAATCTTACAGATAAAAATTCTTTGTAATCCTCAATCGAAGTCCATGTATCTTCAAATTGAAACCTATATTGAGGATCTTCACGATGCCAAAGGCAATAAAATCGACCGTGCTCCAAATCCAATGGAACTCTTGACTATTAAAGTCCCACAACCTGTTCAAGCTGGAGACATGGTTCGAGCTCTTAAAGAGGGTCTCATCAATCTTTATAAGGAAGATGGAACCAGTGTCACAGTTCGAGCTTAATGTAGTTGTTTAGTGTTAAAAAATTATGCAAAGCTCCATATACAACACTTAAACAAGATTAAAGAATGGCGAAATCCCTTGATGCGCAAGGGATTAGCTGTCCTTTTTTATTTTTTAAGTGATAAAGTCGAAGCTTAGGTATCAAAGCATATTAAATTAAACAAAGAAGGGATATCATCGATATTTTGAAATCCTATATTTAAACTTAACACTCTCTATTTTTTATGGTAGAGAGTTTTTTTGCTAATAAAATCTTACAAAATGACATTTATATATTGCATTAAGTTAGATATATGATATAATGTTGTTAAAAAGAGGCGCAACTTTTTAAACTCAATAAGAATCAAAGAGCAAACCATGAATATTGATGGAGGAATAAAAAATGGAAGTTATAAATGTAAGTAAGCATTATGGTCATTCAATCATTCTCAAAGATATAAATTTTGCACTTAACAAGGGTGAAATTGTTGGTCTAGTAGGGAGAAATGGAGTTGGTAAGAGTACGTTGATGAAAATTCTTGTTCAGAATAATCAACCGACTTCAGGTAATATTATAAGCAGTGATAATGTTGGGTATTTAATCGAAGAACCAAAATTATTTTTATCTAAAACAGGTTTAGAGAATTTAAAATATTTGTCAAATTTATATGGTGTTGACTACAATCAAGAAAGATTTAGAAGTTTGATTCAAGAGTTAGATTTGACTCAGTCTATTAATAAAAAAGTAAAGACCTATTCTTTGGGTACAAAACAAAAATTAGCTTTGCTTCTAACTCTCGTTACGGAACCTGATATATTGATTTTAGATGAACCGACTAATGGTTTAGATATTGAATCATCACAAATAGTTTTATCGGTTCTAAAAAATTTAGCTTTACATGAAAATGTGGGAATTTTAATATCGAGTCATAAATTAGAAGATATTGAAGAAATTTGTGAGAGGGTTCTTTTCTTGGAGAACGGGCTTTTGACATTTCAAAAAGTAGGAAAAGATAGTCATAATTTCTTGTTTGAGATAGCTTTTTCATCAGCTACAGATAGAGACATTTTCATTACCAAACAAGAATTTGGGGATATTGTTCAGGAAGAGGGACTGAGAATTACTATGTCTGGGAATATTCAAAGTAGTGAGCTTTTTAAATTTTTTAACGAAAACTCTATTAAAGTAGTTGATTTTGAAACTAAAAAAGAGACGCTTAAAGATATTTATCTAAATCGTTCAAAATAAAGGAAGGTTATAATCATGAAATTAAATAAATTGAATTTTCTTAAGGAAAATATAAGAAATTTATATTCATCAGGCGTAATATATCTCGGTTTGCTTATCTCGTTTATACCGCCGATATTGGTTACATTCTTTATTCTAAAGACTCAAGGGACATCGCTTGGTATTAAGCATATTTCAAACTTTTATGCTATGCTCGGTATGTTAATGGCTGTTATACATGCTAATCGAGTCATTAGTAGAGATTTTTCCCACAATACGGTAAGTTTGTTTTATAATCAACAGAAGAATCGGATGATTTACGTCTTGTCTAATTTTCTATATGCCATCTCAGTTTCCATTATTTATGCTTTGAATGGCATTGTGTTACTAGTCATAGTAAGTAAATTGGGTATTCCAGGTGATTTAGGATTAGATTTTATAGTAGCTATTGTAGTCAATACAATTTTGTTAGTCCTGTTTTATTTTCTATTATCTTACATTTTCTATTTATACAAATTGAAAAGTGGCTTGGTATTTGGTATTTTAGTAGCTTTACTACTCTTTATCCCTAATATATTAAATACGATGATGATGAATACTAGTAATGATTTGTTTATCAAAGCAATTGAACTTCTTCCTTTTTATTCTTTACCTGTATTTGTGGCTTCAAATACGATGTCTATTAGTCAGTATCTTGTGGTAATCACTACAATCATTTTATTGTACTTTTTCACTCTTAAGAAAAGCAAGAAGTATTCATTTTAGTTTCATTTAGTATTATTTTGCATACCTAAAATACAATAAAAAAATCAGTCATCTTGGTATGCTCCTGCTTTCACTATTCAACACGTTTTTGACTTATACTAGGCTCATTTCCAAAAGCATTATATAATAGTGATATGAAACCAACTAAACTAAACAAGAAATATAAGCAATAAAAACTCGTTTAAAAGATCCTACTAAAGCTAATACTAAATAAAAATAAAAGAGTAAACTAGGAAGTTTATTTCAAACAACCTAAAATACTGATTTTCGGCTGAAGATAATACTGGAGTGCTAATTAATGGGGTTATAATAAATAGTTGACAGCTTGTGTTGGTTTTGGATTTTTTAAGAGTAGATGAGTATTAAAACTATAAGGAGGACGCCGGTGGCTAAAAATTTAAAATTAAAATTAGCTCGTGTAGAGCTTGATTTAACTCAAGGTCAACTGGCAGAGGCTGTGGGGGTGACGCGCCAGACTATTGGTTTGATAGAGGCGGGGAAATACAATCCCAGTCTCTCACTCTGCCAGTCCATTTGCAGATGTTTAGGGAAAAGCCTAGACCAACTATTTTGGGAGGAAGAAGATGAAAAATAGATTTTATTATTATCAATTACTTGACGAAAGAGAAGAACAACTAATCAATAAAGCTGGGGCAGAATCCTTTTCCCTCTTTATTGGGCTTGTACTTCTAAGCTATTTGGTGGCAGTGTTGGCTCCATCTCTTTTTAATCCGAATTTTCTAGTCTATACTCTGATAGTAGGAATTTTCTTCTTTTTCAATCGTGCCCGTTATCTGGGAGTGACCTACTATAGTCGTTTTCATTTTACGATTTTGGGTTGTTTTTTTCTAACCTTGGCGATTACGGCTCTTTTGATGTTGCAGAATTATCAATTCAACATAGAAATTTATCAGCACAATCCTTTGAACATTAAATACCTGTCTGTTTGGGTCATTACTTATGTCATTTACCTTCCTTGGGTTTTTATAGGCAATCTCGGTCTGAAGAGCTATGGAGAATGGGCTCAGAAAAAATTTGAGCAAGACATGGATGAACTGGAGAGTAGTGAATAGCTTGTTACTCTTTTCTCAATCCAGCTAAAATGTGATATAATAGTACTAATTTATTGGAATACATGAAAGTTCTTGAAAATTTTCATGGGTTTCTAGCTAAGGAAGTAGGAAAAGTATGTATCCAGATGATAGTTTGACATTGCACACGGACTTGTACCAGATTAACATGATGCAGGTTTACTTCGACCAAGGGATTCACAATAAAAAGGCGGTCTTTGAGGTTTATTTCCGTCAGCAGCCTTTTAAAAATGGCTATGCGGTTTTTGCAGGTTTGGAAAGAATTGTGAATTATCTTGAAGACTTGTGTTTTTCAGATAGTGATATTGCCTATTTGGAGTCTCTAGGCTATCATGGGGCATTCTTGGACTATCTCCGCAATTTCAAGTTGGAGTTGACCGTTCGTTCTGCCCAAGAAGGGGATTTGGTTTTTGCTAATGAACCGATTGTGCAAGTTGAAGGCCCTCTAGCTCAATGTCAGTTGGTCGAAACAGCTCTTTTGAACATCGTTAACTACCAGACCTTGGTGGCGACTAAGGCAGCTCGTATTCGTTCGGTCATCGAAGATGAACCCTTGATGGAGTTTGGGACACGTCGGGCGCAAGAGATGGATGCGGCTATCTGGGGAACACGCGCAGCGGTGATTGGTGGTGCCAATGGAACTAGTAACGTGCGTGCTGGTAAACTCTTTGACATTCCTGTCTTGGGGACCCATGCCCATGCCTTGGTACAGGTTTATGGTAACGACTATAAGGCCTTCAAGGCTTATGCTGCGACCCATAAAAATTGCGTCTTTCTTGTGGATACCTATGACACACTTCGAATTGGGGTACCCGCTGCCATTCAGGTGGCGCGTGAGCTGGGTGACCAGATTAATTTCCTTGGTGTCCGCATTGACTCTGGGGATATTGCCTACATTTCCAAGAAAGTCCGTCAGCAATTGGACGAGGCTGGCTTTACAGAAGCTAAGATTTATGCTTCAAATGACCTAGATGAAAATACTATCCTCAACCTCAAGATGCAAAAGGCCAAGATTGATGTCTGGGGTGTGGGAACTAAGCTGATTACAGCCTATGACCAGCCAGCTCTTGGTGCAGTTTATAAGATTGTGGCAATCGAAGATGAAAATGGGAACATGCGCAATACGATTAAGCTGTCAAATAATGCTGAAAAAGTGTCTACGCCAGGTAAGAAGCAGGTGTGGCGCATTACCAGTCGTGAAAAAGGCAAGTCAGAAGGCGATTATATCACTTATGACGGCGTAGATGTTGCCAGCATGACAGAAATCAAGATGTTCCATCCGACCTATACTTACATCAAGAAGACGGTTCGTAATTTTGACGCTGTTCCTCTCTTAGTGGATATCTTCAAAGACGGGAAATTGATTTACAACCTGCCTAGCTTAACTGAGATTCAGGACTATGCTCGTAAGGAATTTGACAAGCTTTGGGATGAATACAAGCGCGTGCTCAATCCGCAGCACTATCCAGTGGATTTGGCGCGTGATGTATGGCAAGATAAGATGGACTTGATTGATAAGATGCGCAAGGAAGCCCTTGGTGAAGGAGAAGAAGAATGAGTTTGCAAGAAACGATTATCCAAGAGCTGGGTGTCAAACCAGTGATTGATTCCCAGGAAGAAATCCGTCGTTCTATTGATTTCTTAAAAAGATACCTGAAAAAACATCCCTTTCTTAAAACCTTTGTGCTAGGGATTTCTGGAGGACAAGACTCAACCTTAGCAGGACGATTGGCTCAACTGGCCATGGAAGAATTGCGAGCAGAAACGGGAGACGACAGCTACAAATTTATCGCTGTTCGTTTGCCATATGGAGTGCAAGCTGATGAAGCAGATGCTCAAAAAGCACTAGCCTTTATCCAGCCTGATGTCAGTTTAGTCGTCAATATTAAGGAATCAGCTGACGCTATGACAGCTGCAGTTGAAGCGACAGGTAATCTTGTTTCAGATTTTAACAAGGGCAATATCAAGGCTCGTTGCCGTATGATTGCTCAGTATGCCCTTGCTGGTGCCCATAGCGGAGCGGTCATTGGAACAGACCATGCTGCGGAAAATATCACAGGTTTCTTTACCAAGTTTGGTGACGGGGGTGCAGATATTCTCCCTCTTTATCGCCTCAATAAACGCCAAGTAAAACAACTTTTGAAGGAACTTGGTGCAGACCCAGCCCTTTATGAAAAAATCCCAACAGCAGACCTAGAAGAAGATAAACCAGGTCTAGCTGACGAAGTAGCCCTCGGAGTCACTTATGAAGAGATTGACGACTACCTAGAAGGCAAAACAATCAGCCCAGAAGCCCAAGCAAGAATCGAAAACTGGTGGCACAAAGGCCAACATAAACGCCACCTACCCATCACCGTATTTGATGACTTTTGGGAGTGAAAAGGTCCGGGGGATCTTTTTAGCTTCTTGCCCTGAAATTAAAAAGCAAGAAAAACCTCCAGTGGAGGTTTTCAGCCTCTCACCTTGAAATAAAAAAGTGAGAGTAGGTCTGGGGGATCTTGAACCCCGAGTTTAGAAATAAGAAAATGAGGCAGATTCGGTAACTCGAAGAGTTCGATTTCATCGTCTTACCCCTGCAACGATGACTAGGTTTGAAAAAGCTTGCTAGAGCGCATTTCAAACCAGGCAGCGACTGCGTCAAGAAATTAGAAGACAAACTCGTTTTCTAGCTGTTACTGAGTTGAGCCTTTTTACTACGAGCATAGAAATAAGGAAGTGAGGTAGCATCATGAAAGCTATCGGTACGCAAATATTACAGACAGAACGTTTGATTTTAAGAAGATTTGTGGAGAGTGATTCAGAAGCTATGTTTCAAAATTGGGCTTCATCCGCTGAGAATCTGACCTATGTTACCTGGGATCCCCATCCTGATGTCGAGGTGACTCGAAATTCGATTCGTAACTGGGTTGCTTCCTATACTAATCCCAACTATTACAAATGGGCTATTTGTCTCAAAGAAAACCCAGAGCAAGTGATAGGAGATATCAGCATCGTTGCAATAGATGAGAACAATTCTTCTTGTGAAATTGGCTATATTTTAGGAAAAAACTATTGGGGTCGTGGTCTTATGACAGAGGCCTTAAAAGCTGTCTTGGACTTTTGTTTTACTCAAGTAGGTTTTCAAAAGGTCAGAGCTCGATATGCCAGTCTCAACCCAGCTTCAGGTCGTGTCATGGAGAAGGCTGGAATGTCCTATCTAAAAACCATTGTTAATGGTGTAGAGAGAAAAGGCTATCTTGCGGATCTTATTTATTATGGTATAAGTAGGGAAGACTAGTGAATTTTTTCTGTTTCCATCGAAGTCAACTATTTATTGTAAATATAATAATTGGCATTCTAAGTTTATTTGATGTATGAAATATATTGTTTAACATTTACCAAAAAAGATGCTATACTAGAAGTAGTAATTTTTAGAAGGAGGATGTAATGGCAAAATCTAATACTAATAAGCGCTATGCATTACGTAAACTCGGGAAGATTTTTGGTTCTGTGATAATCGGGCTAACTTTATTTTTAGGAGGAATCCTGAATACAAGTTTTGTTCATGCTGATGGGGCAGATGTGACCAGTGAATTGGAGGATACTTTTGAAACCCAAGATAACCGAAAAGATATCCCCTATGAAACAATATACGAAAGAGATGACAATCTTCCTAAAGGAACGCAAGAAACAAAAACACCTGGTAAAAAAGGAATAAAAGCTACCGTAAAAACATATTCGTCTACAACTTTACAGTTAGTCAGCGAGAAATCTGACGTTGTTATTCTTCAACCTCAAACAGAAATAATAAAAGTGGGAACAAAGCCTACTGTAGTTACCGAAACGATTAACTCTACTATCAGATATATAAAAGATGACACTCGCCCTGTTGGAAGTAATGTTTTAACAGAAAGTGATGGAGAAGATGGACTTAGAAAAATCACTACAACATATGATGTAAATGATAAAACAGGTGAAGTAACAATTAGAGAAACAACATCTACCATTGAAAAAGAATCAAAGGATATTATCTATAAAGTTGCAGCTAAAGATAAGGTAGAAAAACACATCACCGAAAAAAGTACAAATATCCGTTTTGAAAAAGATGAAAGTAAAGCTCGTAGTGAAAATCCTGTTACAATTGACGGAGAGGATGGCTATGTAATCACGACGACGACCTACGATGTCAATCCAGAAACTGGTCATGTTACCGAAAAGGTTACCGTAGAGAAAAAAGAAGCCACGGATACAGTTATCAAAGTTCCAGCTAAAAGCAAGGTTGAGCGTGAAGTTCTTCCTACAAGTGTTATTCGTTTTGAAAAAGATGAAACTAAAGACCGTAGTGAAAATCCTGTTACAATTGACGGAGAGGACGGAACTATAACCACGACAACGACCTACGATGTTAATTCAGAGACTGGTAAGGTCACAGAAAAGGTTACTGTAGACAGAAAAGAACCGACAGACACAGTTATCAAAGTTCCAGCCAAAAGCAAGGTTGAGCGTGAAGTTCTGCCTACAAGTGTTATCCGTTTTGAAAAAGATGAAACAAAAGACCGTAGTGAAAATCCTATTACAACTGACGGAGAGGATGGCTATGTAACCACGACAAGGACCTACGATGTTAATCCAGAGAATGGTCATGTTACCGAAAAGGTTACTGTAGACAGAAAAGAAGCCACGGATACAGTTATCAAAGTTCCAGCTAAAAGTAAGGTTGAGCGTGAAGTTCTTCCCACAAGTGTTATACGTTATGAAAAAGATGAGAGTAGAGACCGAGGAGCTTCTATTGAGATGATTGATGGAGAGGATGGCTATGTAACTACGACAAGGACCTACGATGTTAATCCAGAGAATGGTAAGGTTAGCGAAACGGTTACTGTTGATAGAAAA
>NZ_VMLO01000009.1:0-66896 GCF_013276735.1 Streptococcus sp. 1559 | reverse complement strand
TTGAGGTTGCAGATAAGACTGACGAAGTCAGGAACCATACCTACGGTAAGGCGACGTTGACGCGGTTTGAAGAGATTTTCGAAGAGTATTAACTAGGAGAAGTTATGCGTCTTATCTATCTAATTATTGGTTTTTTATCACTGGCCTTGGCTATTGTTGGAGTTGTTTTACCCTTGTTGCCGACAACGCCTTTCCTTTTGTTGTCTATTGCTTGTTTCTCCAGAAGTTCCAAGCGCTTCGAAGATTGGCTTTACCATACCAAGCTCTATCAAACATATGTAGCTGATTTTCGCGAGACTAAGTCTATTGCGCGTGAACGCAAGAAAAAAATCATCGTATCTATCTACATTTTGATGGGAATTTCCATTTATTTTGCTCCTCTCTTACCTGTCAAAATTGGTCTAGGAGCCTTGACCATCTTTATCACTTATTATCTCTTCAAGGTCATTCCAGACAAAGAATAGTTAAAATAGTAGTTATTTGCCTTGATAAAAATGAAAGCATATTCACAACAATATGATATAATGAATTTAAAGTAATCTTCAAGGAGAATCAAATGATTTACGAATTTTGTGCTGAAAATGTGACCTTGCTTGAAAAAGCGATGCAGGCTGGAGCTCGTCGAATTGAACTCTGTGATAATCTAGCAGTGGGAGGAACAACACCAAGCTATGGAGTGACCAAGGCAGCGATTGAATTGGCGACTAACTACGATACGACCATTATGACCATGATTCGTCCACGTGGTGGCGACTTTGTCTACAATGACCTAGAAATTGCTATTATGCTAGAAGACATTCGGTTGACTGCTCAGGCTGGAAGTCAAGGGGTTGTATTTGGGGCTTTAACTGGTGAGAAGAAGTTGGATAAGCCTAATCTGGAGAAGCTAATTGAGGCTTCAAAAGGAATGGAAATTGTCTTTCACATGGCCTTTGATGAATTGAGCGAAGAAGACCAGTTAGAAGCTATTGACTGGCTCAGCCAAGCTGGTGTCACTCGTATCTTAACTCGTGCTGGAGTATCTGGTGACTCGCTAGACAAACGTTTTGCTCACTATCACAGAATTTTAGAGCACGCTAAAGGTAAGATTGAAATTCTACCAGGTGGGGGGATTGACTTGGACAACCGTCAAACCTTTATTGACCAGCTGGGGGTAACACAATTGCATGGCACTAAGGTTGTCTTTTAAAAAATAGAAAGGAACTGCTAGCTTTTGGTAGCAGTTTTAACTTATGTTTGAAATTTTTAAATCCTATCAGTTTAATCACGAAAAGGCTAAAGCTTTTGGTTTTGTAGAAAATAGTGGAGTCTGGACCTATAGTTGCCAGATTTTGCAGGGTGACTTTGTCATGATTGTATCCATCACTGCTGATAATGTGAGTTTTCAAGTCTTTGACCAGGAAACGGGCGACCTCTATCCTCAAGTTCATATGGAAAGTATGCGTGGGAGTTTTGTAGGAAGTGTCCGTGAGGCTTGTCTGGAGATTCTTTACCAGATTCGGAAGGCTTGTTTTGATGTGCAAGATTTTATCTGTCCTCAGACTAAGCGTATCATGGTTCAGGTTCAGGAAAAGTATGGAAACCAGTTGGAGTATCTGTGGGAGAAATCGCCTGATACGGCAGTATTAAGACATGAAGGAAATCAAAAGTGGTATGCCGTCTTGATGAAAATCTCTTGGGATAAGCTGGAAAAGGGTAGAGAAGGTTTAGTCGAAGCAGTCAACCTCAAACATGATCAAGTAGTGGACCTGCTTTCACAAAAGGGTATTTATCCAGCTTTTCATATGAACAAACGCTACTGGATTAGTGTGGCTTTTGATGATACGTTGTCAGATGAAATGGTACTGGAATTGATAGAAAGAAGCTGGAATTTAACTTCTAAAAAATGAAATATTTCAAGGATTTTCAATAACTTTCAATTAGCTAAATATTCTCTACTGAAGAAATTTTCAGAAAATATTTGATTTTTTCTTGACAAGAGCTTTTGCCTATGCTAAAATACTAAACAAGATATCAAACGAAGGAGAAAGTCAAACATGAAAACAGCTAAGTTTAATCAATTTGCTTTGTTGTTGAGGTACTCGGGCTAGTGCAAAATGCATTAGTCCTGTTTGGCTTACCAAGCGGGAGTAAATCAACATCTCGCTTGGGTTTCTGAGCGAGATGTTTTTTTAAAATCACATTTGGAAAAGGGGAAATCTTATGAGAACAGTTGAATTTCTAGATACCAGCCTTCGGGATGGAGAGCAGACACCTGGCGTTAATTTTTCAATCAAGGAAAAAATTGCCATTGCAAGGCAGCTGGAGAAATGGGGCATTTCAGCCATAGAAGCTGGTTTTCCGGCGGCTAGTCCTGATTCATTCACAGCAGTGCAGGAGATTGCTAAGGCCTTGAAGAAAACAGCGGTGACTGGTTTGGCACGCTCTGTCAAGTCTGATATTGATGCATGTTATGAGGCCCTCAAGGACGCCAAGTATCCACAGGTTCACGTCTTTATCGCTACTAGTCCTATTCACCGCAAGTATAAGCTCAATAAGAGCAAGGAAGAGATTTTGGAAGCTATTAAGGAACATGTTTCTTATGCTCGTTCTAAGTTTGAGATTGTCGAATTCTCTCCTGAAGATGCGACTAGAACAGAGTTGGATTTCCTCTTGCAAGTTGTTCAAACAGCGGTCGATGCAGGGGCGTCTTATATCAATATCCCTGATACGGTTGGATTTACCACGCCAGAGGAGTACGGTGCTATCTTCAAATACTTGATTGAGAATGTCAAGACGGATCGTCAGATTATCTATTCGCCTCACTGCCACGATGACCTCGGAATGGCAGTAGCTAATAGCCTTGCTGCTGTCAAGAATGGTGCAGGACGTGTTGAAGGAACTATCAACGGTATTGGTGAGAGAGCTGGAAATGCTGCTTTGGAAGAAATAGCAGTTGCTCTCAATATTCGCCAAGATTACTACCAAGCAGAAACCAGTATTGTCCTAAATGAGACCATCAATACATCAGAAATGATTTCTCGCTTCTCAGGTATTCCAGTTCCTAAAAACAAGGCCGTCGTTGGTGGCAATGCCTTCTCTCACGAATCTGGTATTCACCAAGATGGAGTTCTTAAAAATCCTCTTACTTATGAGATTATCACCCCTGAATTGGTTGGTGTTAAGAGTAATAGTCTTCCGCTTGGAAAATTGTCTGGTCGCCATGCCTTTGTTGAGAAACTAAGAGAATTGGCCCTAGATTTTACAGAAGAGGACATCAAATCACTCTTTGCGAAGTTCAAGGCACTGGCCGATAAGAAACAAGAAATCACAGATGCAGATATTCGAGCTTTGGTAGCTGGAACCATGGTTGAAAATCCAGAAGGATTCCACTTTGATGATTTACAACTTCAAACTCATGCAGATAATGACATTGAAGCACTCGTTAGCCTAGCCAATATGGATGGTGAGAAAGTTGATTTCAATGCGACAGGGCAAGGTTCCGTTGAAGCGATCTTTAACGCTATCGACAAATTCTTTAACCAATCCGTCCGCTTGGTGTCCTACACTATTGACGCTGTGACAGATGGAATTGATGCCCAAGCTCGGGTTTTGGTCACTGTTGAAAACAGAGATACAGAAACCATCTTTAATGCAGCAGGTCTTGATTTCGATGTGTTGAAGGCTTCGGCTATTGCCTACATCAATGCTAATACCTTTGTTCAAAAAGAGAATGCTGGTGAAATGGGACGCAGTGTTTCTTACCGCGATATGCCTAGTGTGTAAAGGAGAAGGCTATGACAAAGAAAATAGTAGCTCTAGCAGGGGACGGAATTGGCCCAGAAATCATGGAGGCTGGTTTAGAAGTTCTGGAGGCTCTAGCTGAAAAAACAGATTTTGACTATGAGGTTGACAGACGACCCTTCGGAGGTGCAGGTATTGATGCAGCAGGGCATCCCTTACCTGATGAAACCCTCAAGGCATGTAGAGAAGCAGATGCCATTCTCCTAGCGGCTATCGGTAGTCCTCAGTATGATGGGGCAGCGATTCGGCCTGAACAAGGCTTGCTGGCTCTCCGTAAGAAACTCAATCTCTATGCTAATATTCGCCCTGTAAAAATCTTTGACAGTCTTAAGCATTTGTCACCACTCAAACCGGAACGAATTGCTGGTGTAGACTTTGTCGTGGTACGTGAGTTGACAGGTGGGATTTACTTTGGGAATCATATCCTTGAAGAGCGCAAAGCGTGTGATATCAACGACTATAGCTATGAGGAAGTAGAACGTATTATTCGCAAGGCCTTTGAAATCGCAAGAAATCGCAGAAAAATCCTTACTAGTATCGATAAGCAAAATGTGTTGGCAACATCAAAACTCTGGCGGAAAGTAGCTGAGGAAGTCGCGCAGGATTTCCCAGATGTAACCTTGGAACACCAGTTAGTGGACTCAGCTGCCATGCTCATGATTACCAATCCTACTAAGTTTGATGTCATCGTGACAGAAAATCTTTTCGGAGATATTCTATCTGATGAATCAAGCGTTTTATCTGGTACACTTGGAGTCATGCCATCAGCCAGTCATTCTGAAAATGGTCCAAGTCTCTATGAGCCAATTCACGGTTCAGCACCTGATATTGCAGGTCAAGGAATTGCCAATCCTATCTCCATGATTTTATCAGTGGCCATGATGTTGAGAGATAGTTTTGGACGTTATGAGGATGCAGAGCGTATCGAGCGTGCTGTTGAGGCAAGTCTGGCGGCAGGAATTTTAACAAGAGATATAGGTGGACAGGCTTCGACCAAGGAAATGACGGAAGCTATTATTGCAAGGTTATGAAGTTAGACGAAAAAATTACTCTAGTCCTTTTGATTTGGAATGTCATGGTTTTCTTGATTTATGGCATTGACAAATCCAAGGCAAGGAGAAGAGCTTGGCGCATCCCAGAGAAAATCTTACTTATTTTAGCCTTTGCTTGTGGTGGATTTGGTGCTTGGTTAGCAGGAATCGCCTTTCACCACAAGACTAGAAAATGGTATTTTAAAACGGTTTGGTTTCTTGGGATGGTGACCACACTAGTAGCCTTATATTTTATTTGGAGGTAATGGATGGCAGGAAAAACGATTTTTGATAAATTATGGGAGCGTCATGTCATCACAGGAGAAGAGGGGCAGCCCCAACTCATGTATGTGGATCAACACTATATTCACGAGGTGACCAGTCCCCAAGCCTTTCAAGGATTACGAGACGCAGGTCGTAGATTGAGACGACCAGATTTGACATTTGGAACCTTTGACCACAATGTCCCGACGGTCAATATCTATGATATTCGAGATGTCATTTCGAAAGCGCAAATTGATAAGTTAGCTGAAAATGTTGAGGAGTTTGGGATCGAACATGCTGCTCACGGTTCTGAGAAGCAAGGGATTGTTCACATGGTTGGTCCAGAAACAGGACGAACCCAACCAGGGAAGTTCATCGTCTGTGGAGACAGCCATACAGCAACCCACGGGGCTTTCGGAGCAATCGCCTTTGGAATTGGAACTAGTGAAGTCGAACATGTCTTTGCGACACAGACACTCTGGCAGGTCAAACCCAAGAAAATGCTGGTAGAATTCACTGGAGTTCCTCAAAAAGGAGTTTATTCCAAGGATTTCATTTTAGCCTTGATTGCCAAGTATGGCGTTGCTTGCGGCGTTGGATACGTGGTGGAATATCGTGGACAAGCAATTGATGCACTGAGCATGGAAGAGCGCATGACCATCTGCAATATGTCCATCGAGTTTGGATCCAAGATGGGGATTATGAATCCGGATCAAACCACCTATGATTATCTCAAGGGACGGGAGTGTGTTCCAGAGGACTTTGAAGAGGCTGTGGCTGATTGGAAAACAATTGTCAGTGATGAGGATGCCGTTTATGATAAGGTTATCCAGATGGATGTCTCAGGATTGGCTCCCATGGTAACTTGGGGAACCAATCCCGCTATGGGGGTTGACTTTGACAGTAGCTTCCCAGAAATTAAAGATATGAATGATGAGCGAGCTTACAACTACATGGACTTAGAGCCAGGTCAAAAGCCAGCTGATATTGAACTAGGCTATATCTTTATAGGTTCATGTACCAATGCTCGTCTCAGCGACTTGCAACTGGCTGCGCGATTTGTCAAAGGGAAGAAAATAGCTCCTAACTTAACGGCTATCGTAGTCCCAGGCTCTCGTCCTGTCAAACGAGCTGCTGAGAAGTTGGGATTGGACAAGGTCTTTCTGGATGCTGGATTTGAGTGGAGAGACCCGGGTTGCTCCATGTGCCTAGGGATGAATCCTGATAAGGTACCTGATGGTGTTCACTGTGCCTCAACAAGCAACCGCAACTTTGAAGACAGACAAGGCTTTGGTGCTAAGACCCACCTCTGCAGTCCAGCCATGGCAGCAGCAGCAGCTATTGCAGGGCGCTTTGTAGATGTTCGGAAAATGCCAGAAGCCCAGTAAGGAGAGGATATGGAGAAATTTACAGTTTATACGGGAACGACCGTTCCTCTCATGAATGATAACATCGACACCGACCAAATCCTACCCAAGCAGTTTCTCAAGTTAATTGATAAAAAAGGCTTTGGTAAGTACCTCATGTATGCTTGGCGTTATTTGGATGACAAGTATACTGAGGATCCAGACTTTGTCTTTAACCGACCTGAATATCGGAAAGCTAGTATTCTCATTTCAGGGGATAACTTTGGGGCAGGGTCTTCTAGGGAACATGCAGCTTGGGCCTTAGCAGACTATGGTTTTAAGGTCGTGATTGCAGGATCTTTTGGTGACATTCATTACAATAATGAACTCAATAATGGCATGTTACCTATTGTTCAGGCTAGAGAGGTTAGAGAGAAACTAGCCCAGCTAAAACCAACCGATCAGGTAACTGTGGACTTGGAACAACAAAAAATCATCTCACCAATTGGAGAATTCACTTTTGAAATCGATAGTGAATGGAAACACAAACTCTTAAATGGTTTGGATGATATCGGTATTACCTTGCAGTATGAAGATTTGATTGCTGCTTATGAAAAACAACGACCAGCCTACTGGCAGGATTAGAAGAAAAATAGAAAAGGAAATAGAACTATGACAAAACACATTCAATGGAAGGGAACACTTTCACAAGAAGGCTATGACATTTTAAAAGGTGAGGGTGGATGTATCGTTTGCCCTACAAAAGTTGGTTACATTATTATGACTAGCGATAAGGCTGGTCTTGAACGTAAGTTTGAAGCTAAAGAGCGTAACCGTAACAAACCAGGTGTTGTTCTCTGCGGTAGCATGGATGAGCTTCGTGCTTTAGCACAACTTAACCCAGAAATTGAAGCCTTTTACCAAAAACATTGGGATGAAGATATTCTTCTTGGTTGTATCCTTCCTTGGAAACCAGAAGCCTTTGAAAAACTCAAAGCATACGGTGATGGCCGTGAAGAACTTATGACTGACGTGCGTGGTACTAGCTGTTTTGTTATCAAGTTTGGGAAAGCTGGTGAACAATTGGCTGCCAAACTTTGGGAAGAAGGCAAGATGGTTTATGCCTCATCAGCTAACCCATCTGGAAAAGGAAACCGTGGTAAGGTAGAAGGTATCGGAGAACGTATCGAAGGAGCTGTAGACCTTGTCATCGAAGCAGACGACTATGTGGCATCCATCCAACCTGACAAAACGATTGAAACTCGCTATGAGCAAGGCGTGATGGTGTCTATGGTCGATAAAGATGGCAAACTCATCCCAGAACAAGGGGGAGCACGATCAACTTCACCAGCTCCAGTTGTAATCCGTAAAGGGCTTGACATTGATAAGATTATGATGCACCTGTCAGATACCTTTAACTCATGGGATTACCGTCAGGGCGAGTATTATTAATATTTAAAAGAAGTCTAGTGTTATGAGACATTGAAGCTCCTGACACTGGACTTTTTATTTAATTTCTTGCTTTGCTTCTTTAATAGTGTTATTATGTAAAAAGGTATTATATGTTAATGTGAAAATGGAGGAATTTATGTCGAATATAAGAGTCTGGAAAATTTCAGTTGGTGGAACCAATAACATAAAATTGCATAAGAAATCTTTTAAGGATAATGTTCTATATATCGGATTTGATAATATAGAAGAAAAAAATTATCCTTATAATGGGGAAGAAAGACCTAGAAAACAAGAGAATCAAGTAGCACTCCTTCAAAATGGAGTCAGTATAGGAGATTTAGTAGTAGTTCCTAGGAAGAATCTACGGGCTTCTTTTTTGGCTAAAATAATTGGTCCTTATCAATATGTTGAAAATAGTGAGTTCGAAGGGTATCCAAGACGATTTAAAATCATTCCGATTAGTAAATTTGGTGATTTCCAATTAAATTCTCTTGAAACTAAGAAATGGAACTTTACAACAGTATCTTTATTAACATATTCAAGTCTTGATGAGTTATATATGGATTTTAATATTGAAAAAGATAAGATTACAGATGTTCAAAACGAGGAAAACGCATCAGAAAATATCAACGAGTATAAAAATATTTTACTTTCATCCAAAAACCTCATCCTCCGAGGTGCACCTGGTACAGGAAAAACTTATCTTGCTAAAGAAATTGCTAAAGAGTTAACGGAAGGCCATGAGGAGCAAATCGGCTTTGTACAGTTTCATCCATCCTATGACTATACGGATTTTGTAGAGGGGTTGCGACCGCTTCCAGGTGATGATGGGCAGATAAACTTCGGATTGCAGGGTGGAATTTTTAAAAATTTTTGCGAAAGAGCTAAATTAGCGCAAAAGACAGGCGGTCAGGATAATTTTGAGGAAGCCTGGGAATCTTATTTGGAGTTTATAAATACCACTGAAGAGAAGGAGTATTTAACAAAGACATCTTACTTGTCAGTTAATAGCAGGCAAAATTTATCTGTCAATTATGATAGTGGAGTATCTGGATGGACATTGCCTCGACATTATGTTTATGAATTATATAAAAATAAGAATTATGATAAGCAAAGATATTATAAGAGTGGCGGAAAAACAGTCCTAAAAGTCTTGAAAGAAAGGTTTGCATTAAAAACTTTTAAAGAAGCAGATGTAATATCAAGTATTAAAAACTTCGTCTTCATCATCGATGAAATCAACCGTGGTGAGATTTCTAAGATTTTTGGAGAACTCTTTTTCTCAATTGATCCTAGCTATCGTGGTGAAAAGGGAAGTGTTTCTACCCAATATGCCAATCTACACGAAAGTGATGACAAGTTTTATATTCCTGAGAATATCTATATTATAGGGACCATGAACGACATTGACCGTTCGGTGGATACCTTTGATTTTGCTATGCGTCGTCGCTTTCGTTTTGTAGAAATAACAGCTGAAAGTCAGTTAGGAATGCTAGATGAAGAACTCAAAGACGGTGCGGAAGAAGCAAAACTTCGTCTTAGAAATTTGAATGCTGCTATTGAAAACGTTCAGGAATTAAACAGTCATTACCATATAGGGCCAAGTTATTTCCTTAAGTTGAAGGATGTAGATTTTGACTATGAATTACTCTGGTCTGATTATCTCGAACCGCTTTTGGAAGACTACTTGCGTGGTTTTTATAAGGAAGATGAAACCCTTAAAACATTGAAAAAAGCATTTAACAAAACAACTAGTGAGGAAGCAAGTCAGTCAGATAAGAGTGACGATGAAAGCGTTGAGAGTGATGATGCGGATAACTGATAATCAGTATAAAATTACTAAAGAAGACTTTGTCGCAGAATATCCCAAACTAAACAAACTTCTTTTAGATAGAACATTAGGAAATCTTTCTCAAGAAGACAGTATCTTTGTTTTCCCAAATGACCTACAATATTCTCCAGATTTGGATAAGAAACAAAAGATTTTGGAAACGGTCAATCAGGAAATCAAGACAGGAAATGTGATTGGTTTTCTGGGGTGTGGTCAGGAAAGATTAACAATCTCCTCTCGTTTTTCGATTAAAGGTGATGACTATTTTTTACATTATCTTTTACAAAAGGTTCTTCATATCAATCTTACTAGTTTAGATGTATCTTTGTCGCGTGAAGATAAACTCTATCAACTTTTGATGTATCTCTTTCCCAAGTATCTTCAAGCTGCTCTCCGAAAAGGTCTTTATAAGGAATATCAGAGATTTTTCCATAACGATAGTCATGTAAAAGGAGTAGTTGATGTAGGAAATCATCTCAAGAAAAATCTTCCTTTCACGGGAAATATTGCCTACACAACGAGAGAGTTCACCTATGATAATCCTATCATGCAGTTAATTCGGCATACGATTGAGTACATAAAGACTCAAAAAAGCTTTGGAGTTATGCTCGATAGTGATCGTGAAACAATAGCTGAAATTACTCGTGTAACCCCTGCCTATAAACTAGCTGATCGTGTGAAGATTATTCGGGGAAATCAATCTAAACCTCTACGTCATGCATACTTTAATGAGTACAGAAAGTTACAAGAACTTTGTCTGATGATTCTAAACCAAGAAAAGCACGGTTTAGGGTATCAAAATCAAAAAATTCATGGTATTCTTTTTGATGTTGCCTGGCTTTGGGAAGAGTATGTTCATATTTTGTTGCCAAAAGATTTTATCCATCCACGGAATAAAGATAAGACGGACGGAATTTCAGTATTTTCTAGTCAAGAAAGAAAAGTATATCCAGATTTTTATCAAGAAGAGCTTAAAATAGTATTAGATGCTAAATATAAAAAGCTTGAAAAGGCTGAAAAAGGAATAAATCGTGAGGACTTGTTCCAGCTGATTTCCTATTCTTATATTTTAAAAGCTGAGAAGGCTGGACTGATTTTTCCTAGTATGGAGCAGTCAGTAAATAGTGAAATAGGAAAAGTAGCTGGCTATGGAGCTCAATTGAAGAAGTGGTCTATTCGAATCCCTCAGAATGCCTCATCCTATAGTGCATTTTGTAAAATGATGGAAAATTCAGAAGAAAATTTTAAAGCGATTATTGATGAAGAAGTGGGGAGAAAATAATTTCCCCTCTTTCTTTTATTTTTAACACAAGCAAAACCCGAACGATACATTTTAATTTATAAAATTATTTGACAAAAACTGTACTTTGGTTTATAATAAATTAAGGAAACGTCGGAAAAGGCGTAGTGATGCGAGAGCATAGGTAGGTCATTACAAAAGAAACGAGACATCGATATGTTAAATGAATTTCCAATTTTTGATTACGAAGATATTCAATTGATTCCAAATAAATGTGTGATTAAAAGCCGTGCAGAAGCGGACACAAGTGTCACTCTAGGAAATCACACCTTTAAACTACCTGTTGTGCCAGCTAATATGCAGACGATTTTGGATGAAAATGTAGCAGAGCAACTGGCTAAAGGTGGGTACTTCTACATTATGCACCGTTTTGATGAGGCAGGACGCATTCCTTTTATTAAACGCATGCACGATCAAGGGCTCATTGCTTCTATCTCTGTCGGTGTTAAGGATTATGAGTATGATTTTGTCAGCGAGCTCAAGGCTGATGCTCCAGAATACATCACGATTGATATTGCCCATGGTCATGCGGATAGCGTGATTTCTATGATTCAACACATTAAGAAAGAATTGCCAGATACTTTTGTCATTGCTGGAAATGTGGGAACACCAGAAGCTGTGCGTGAATTGGAAAATGCTGGTGCGGATGCCACTAAGGTCGGAATCGGTCCTGGTAAGGTTTGTATCACTAAGGTTAAGACTGGTTTTGGTACAGGTGGTTGGCAGTTGGCTGCTCTCCGTTGGTGTGCCAAGGCTGCGCGTAAACCGATTATCGCTGATGGAGGAATTCGTACTCACGGTGATATTGCCAAGTCTATTCGTTTTGGTGCCAGCATGGTCATGATTGGGTCCCTCTTTGCAGGACATATTGAAAGTCCAGGGAAAACGATTGAAGTTGATGGTGAACAGTTCAAAGAATATTATGGTTCAGCCTCACAATATCAAAAAGGTGCTTACAAAAATGTGGAAGGAAAACGCATCTTACTTCCTGCCAAAGGTCATTTACAAGACACTTTAACTGAGATGGAACAAGACCTTCAAAGTGCTATTTCTTATGCAGGTGGACGTCAGGTTGCTGACCTTAAACACGTTGATTATGTGATCGTGAAAAACTCCATCTGGAATGGGGATGCTTCCCACTAGGACGGGCTATTTGACCAGAAAAAACTTGTTATTAGAGCAAATTTCTGTTATAATAAAACAAGTTTCCACCCTTAGTGTAATGGATATCACGTAAGATTCCGGTTCTTGAGATGGGGGTTCGATTCCCTCAGGGTGGATGTAAACATCCTAAAAAGCCTTTAGTAGGGCTTTTTTTATCTTGCCCCCAATTTGCCTCTAAGACTGAAAACTTCATTCTAAAGAATGCCCAAATGCTCTCCAGTCCCGTTTTAGAGTGACTCAGGAGGCTTTTTTTGATATAATAAAAAGGACTGTTATCAGTTAGAAAGAGGTTGGTATGAAAGAATTACAAACTGTACTTAAAAACCATTTTGCAATCGAATTTGCAGACAAAAAGTTACTGGAAACTGCTTTTACTCATACGAGTTATGCCAATGAGCATCGCCTCTTAAAAATTTCACACAATGAACGCTTGGAATTTTTAGGAGACGCTGTTCTACAGTTATTGATTTCAGAATATCTGTATAAAAAATATCCTAAAAAGCCTGAGGGTGATTTGTCTAAACTCCGTGCCATGATTGTTCGCGAGGAGAGTTTGGCTGGTTTTGCGCGTGATTGCCAGTTTGATCAGTTTATCAAGCTGGGTAAGGGGGAAGAAAAGTCTGGTGGACGCAATCGTGACACCATTCTTGGTGATGCCTTCGAAGCCTTTCTTGGTGCTCTCCTTTTGGACAAGGATGTGGCCAGGGTCAAGGAATTTATCTATCAAGTCATGATTCCTAAGGTTGAAGCAGGCGAATTTGAAATGATTACAGACTACAAAACCCATCTCCAAGAGTTACTTCAGGTCAATGGAGATGTGGCTATTCGTTATCAGGTAATTTCTGAAACGGGTCCTGCCCACGATAAGGTCTTTGATGTAGAAGTTCTTGTCGAAGGTAAGAGCATTGGTCAAGGTCAAGGTCGTTCTAAGAAACTAGCAGAGCAGGAAGCTGCCAAAAATGCCGTTGAGAAAGGGCTGGATTCATGTATTTAAAGGAAATCGAAATTCAGGGATTCAAGTCTTTTGCTGATAAGACCAAGGTCGTTTTTGACCAAGGTGTGACGGCAGTTGTTGGACCCAATGGATCTGGAAAGTCAAATATTACAGAAAGTCTGCGTTGGGCCTTGGGGGAGTCAAGTGTTAAGAGTCTCCGTGGCGGCAAGATGCCGGATGTCATTTTTGCTGGAACTGAAAGTCGCAAACCGCTCAATTATGCTTCTGTAGTTGTGACTCTGGATAATCAAGATGGATTTATCAAGGATGCTAGTCAAGAAATCAAGGTCGAGCGCCATATCTATCGTAGTGGAGATAGTGAATACAAGATTGACGGTAAGAAAGTCCGTCTGCGTGATATTCATGATCTTTTCTTGGATACAGGTTTGGGACGAGATTCCTTCTCTATCATTTCCCAAGGGAAGGTTGAGGAGATTTTCAATTCCAAGCCTGAAGAACGCCGTGCAATTTTTGAAGAAGCTGCTGGAGTTTTGAAATACAAGACTCGTAGAAAAGAGACTGAGAGCAAATTGCAACAAACTCAGGATAATTTAGACCGCCTTGAAGACATTATCTACGAGTTGGATAATCAAATCAAGCCTCTTGAGAAGCAAGCTGAGAATGCCCGTAAGTTTCTAGACTTGGAAGGTCAACGCAAGGCTATTTACTTGGATGTCCTTGTTGCTCAAATCAAGGAAAATAAAGCTGAACTAGACTCGACAGAAGAAGAGTTGGCACAGGTTCAAGAACTCTTGACTAGTTATTACCAAAAGCGTGAAAAATTAGAAGAAGAAAATCAGAATCTCAAGAAGCAACGCCAAGATTTACAGGCTGAAATGGCCAAAGACCAAGGCAGTTTGATGGATTTGACCAGTCTGATTAGTGATTTAGAGAGAAAATTAGCCCTATCGAAATTAGAATCTGAGCAAGTAGCCCTCAATCAACAGGAGGCACAAGCCCGTTTGGCTGCTTTGGAGGATAAGAGAAATTTACTCAGCCAAGAAAAATCTGATAAGGAAAGCTCTTTGGCACTTTTAGAGGAAAATCTAGTCCAAAATAATCAAAAACTCAATCGACTAGAGGCTGAATTGCTGGCTTTTTCAGATGATCCTGATCAGATGATTGAGCTTTTGCGTGAACGCTTTGTAGCTCTTTTACAAGAAGAAGCGGATGTCTCAAACCAACTGACTCGTATTGAGAATGAGTTGGAAAATAGTCGTCAGCTTTCTCAAAAACAAGCAGATCAATTAGAAAAGCTGAAAGAACAGCTGGCTACAGCTAAAGAGAAGGCTAGTCAGCAAAAGGCGGAGCTTGAATCTGCTAAGGAGCAGGTTCAGAAATTACTGGTCGACTACCAAGCTATTGCCAAGGAGCAAGAGGAGCAGAAAGCTTCCTATCAAGCTCAACAAAGTCAACTCTTTGACCGTCTGGATAATCTCAAAAACAAGCAGGCCAGAGCTCAAAGTTTGGAAAATATCCTGAGAAATCATAGTAACTTTTATGCAGGTGTTAAGAGTGTCCTCCAAGAAAAAGACCGCCTTGGTGGGATTATTGGGGCAGTTAGTGAGCATCTGACCTTTGATGTTCATTATCAAACTGCCTTAGAGATTGCGCTTGGAGCAAGCAGTCAGCACATCATCGTAGAGGATGAGAACGCGGCGACTAAGGCGATTGATTTCCTAAAGCGCAACAGGGCTGGTCGCGCAACCTTCCTTCCGTTGACAACGATCAAGGCGCGTACGATTTCTAGTCAGAATCAAGATGCTATCGCTGCAAGTCCGGGATTTCTGGGCATGGCAGATGAGTTGGTGACATTCGATACTAGACTGGAAGCTATTTTCAAGAATTTACTAGCTACGACAGCGATTTTTGATACAGTAGAACATGCGCGTGAAGCTGCTCGACAAGTTCGTTATCAGGTTCGCATGGTGACATTGGATGGGACAGAGTTGCGTACAGGTGGTTCCTATGCAGGTGGAGCTAATCGCCAGAATAACAGCATTTTCATCAAGCCAGAACTGGAGCAATTACAAAAAGAAATTGCTGAAGAAGAAGCAAGTCTTCGTTCAGAAGAAGTGGCTTTGAAGACCTTACAAGACCAGATGGCTAGATTGACCGAATCATTAGAAGCTATCAAATATCAAGGAGAGCAGGCTCGTATTCAGGAGCAAGGCTTGTCCCTCGCTTATCAGCAAACTAGTCAGCAAGTTGAAGAGCTAGAAACTCTTTGGAAACTCCAAGAAGAGGAATTAGATCGTCTTACTGAGGGAGATTGGCAAGCGGATAAGGAAAAATGCCAAGAGTGCCTTGCTACTATCGCCAGTGACAAGCAAAATCTGGAAGCTGAGATTGAAGAGATTAAGTCTAACAAAAACGCCATCCAAGAACGTTATCAAAACTTGCAGGAAGAGCTAGCGCAAGCTCGCCTGCTTAAGACAGAACTGCAAGGACAAAAACGTTATGAAGTTGCTGATATTGAACGTTTAGGCAAGGAATTGGATAATCTGAATATCGAGCAAGAGGAAATTCAGTGCCTTCTTCAAGAAAAGGTTGATAATCTGGAGAAGGTTGATACAGAATTGCTCAGTCAACAGTCGGAAGAAGCCAAAACTCAGAAAACAAGCCTCCAACAAGGTTTGATTCGCAAGCAGTTTGAGTTGGATGATATTGAAGGTCAGCTGGATGATATTGCTAGTCATTTGGACCAGGCTCGCCAGCAGAATGAAGAGTGGATTCGCAAGCAAACACGTGCTGAAGCCAAGAAAGAAAAGGTCAGCGAGCGCTTGCGCCATCTACAAAGTCAATTGACAGACCAGTATCAGATTAGCTATACTGAAGCACTAGAAAAGGCACATGAATTGGAAAACCTCAATCTGGCAGAGCAAGAGGTGCAGGATTTAGAGAAGGCTATTCGCACACTGGGTCCTGTCAACTTGGAAGCTATTGACCAGTATGAAGAAGTTCACAACCGTCTGGACTTTCTAAATAGTCAGCGAGATGATATTTTGTCAGCGAAAAATCTGCTCCTTGAGACTATCACAGAGATGAATGATGAGGTCAAGGAACGCTTTAAATCAACCTTTGAAGCCATTCGTGAGTCCTTTAAAGTGACATTCAAGCAGATGTTTGGTGGAGGTCAGGCGGACCTGATTTTGACTGAGGGGGATTTGCTGACAGCTGGGGTTGAGATTTCTGTTCAACCTCCAGGTAAAAAAATCCAGTCGCTTAACCTCATGAGTGGTGGTGAAAAAGCTCTGTCAGCTCTAGCTTTGCTTTTCTCTATCATTCGAGTTAAGACTATCCCATTTGTAATCTTGGATGAGGTGGAAGCTGCGCTGGATGAAGCTAATGTTAAACGTTTTGGGGATTACCTCAACCGCTTTGACAAGGACAGCCAGTTTATCGTTGTGACCCACCGTAAGGGAACCATGGCAGCTGCTGATTCTATCTATGGAGTGACCATGCAAGAATCAGGTGTCTCAAAAATTGTTTCGGTTAAGTTAAAAGATTTAGAAAGTATTGAAGGATGACAATTAAACTAGTAGCAACAGATATGGACGGAACCTTCCTGGATGAGAATGGACGCTTTGATATGGATCGCCTCAAGTCCCTTTTAGCTTCCTACAAGGAAAAAGGGATTTACTTTGCGGTGGCTTCGGGGCGCGGATTTCTATCCTTAGAAAAATTATTTGCTGATGTTCGTGATGACATCATTTTCATCGCGGAAAATGGCAGTTTGGTAGAGTATCGAGGTCAAGACTTGTATGAAGCGACCATGTCTCGTGAGTTTTATCTATCAACTTTTGAAAGGCTGAGAACTTCACCTTATGTAGATATCAATAAACTGCTCTTGACGGGAAAAAAGGGAGCTTATGTTCTAGATACGGTTGATGAGACCTATTTAAAAGTGAGTCAGCACTATAATGAAAATATCCAAAAAGTAGCGAGTCTGGAAGATATTACAGATGACATTTTCAAATTTACAACCAACTTCACAGAAGAAACGCTAGAAGCTGGTGAAACTTGGGTTAATGAAAATGTCCCTGGTGTTAAGGCCATGACAACTGGTTTTGAATCCATTGATATTGTTCTGGACTATGTCGATAAGGGTGTGGCTATTGTTGAATTAGCTAAAAAACTTGGTATCACAATGGATCAGGTTATGGCTTTTGGAGACAATCTAAATGATTTGCATATGATGCAGGTTGTGGGACATCCTGTGGCTCCTGAAAATGCACGACCAGAAATTTTAGAATTAGCAGAGACTGTGATTGGTCACCATAAAGACCAGTCGGTTATAGCTTATATGGAGGGCTTATAATGGTAGATATAAAATTGATTGCATTGGACTTGGACGGGACCTTGCTGACTACTGATAAAAGGTTGACGGATCGCACCAAGGCAACTTTGAAAGCTGCGCGTGATCGTGGTATCAAGGTCGTATTGACAACTGGTCGTCCCTTAAAAGCCATGGACTTCTTTCTCCATGAGTTAGGGACTGACGGTCAGGAAGATGAGTATACGATTACCTTTAATGGTGGTTTGGTTCAGAAAAATACAGGAGAAATCCTTGATAAAACAGTCTTTTCATATGATGATGTGGCACGCTTGTATGAAGAAACAGAGAAATTATCACTGCCTCTTGATGCCATCTCAGAAGGAACAGTTTATCAAATTCAATCTGACCAAGAAAGTCTTTATGCCAAATTTAATCCAGCTTTGACTTTTGTTCCAGTGGACTTTGAAGACCTATCTAGTCAAACGACTTACAATAAATGTGTGACTGCCTTTGCTCAAGAACCCTTGGATGCAGCTATTCAGAAGATTTCTCCAGAATTGTTTGACCAATATGAAATCTTTAAATCACGTGAAATGTTGCTAGAGTGGTCACCAAAGAATGTTCATAAAGCAACAGGTTTGGCAAAACTAATCAGCCATCTAGGAATCGACCAAAGCCAAGTCATGGCCTGTGGTGATGAAGCCAATGACCTTTCTATGATTGAATGGGCAGGACTCGGTGTTGCCATGCAAAACGCTGTTCCTGAAGTCAAGGCAGTCGCAAATGTAGTGACTCCAATGACCAATGATGAAGAAGCTGTTGCCTGGGCTATCGAAGAATATGTGCTAAAGGAGAACTAAGATATGGGATTATTTGACCGTCTATTCGGAAAAAAAGAAGAACCTAAAATCGAAGAAGTTGTAAAAGAAGCTCTGGAAAATCTTGATTTGTCTGAAGATACAGAAGCTGAGGAAGTTTCTCAAGAAGATGCAGAGGTTGAAAGTTCTGAAGAAACTCTGCTCCAAGAAGAGGAAAATCAAGAGACAGTTGAAGAGAGTCAGGATTCAGAGCCAACTGTAGTAGTTTCTCAAGAAGAAGTCGAAGAATTGCCAAACTCAGAAGAAGTCGCAGATGAAGAGAATAATGAGTTCGTAGAGACTGTAGAAGAAAATAGTTCTGAAGTTCTTGAAGCAGAAACGCCTCAAGTAGAAGAAACTGTTCAGGAAAAATATGACCGCAGTCTTAAGAAAACTCGTACAGGATTTGGTGCTCGTTTGAATGCCTTCTTTGCTAATTTCCGCTCTGTTGACGAAGAATTTTTCGAGGAACTGGAAGAACTGCTGATTATGAGTGACGTTGGTGTCCAAGTCGCTTCTAACTTAACAGAGGAGCTACGTTACGAAGCCAAGCTTGAAAACGCCAAGAAACCTGACGCACTACGCCGTGTCATTATTGAGAAATTGGTTGAGCTTTATGAAAAGGATGGAAACTATGATGAAAGTATCCACTTCCAAGATGGCTTGACAGTCATGCTCTTTGTTGGTGTTAATGGTGTTGGGAAAACAACTTCTATCGGGAAACTAGCCCACCGCTACAAACAAGCTGGCAAGAAGGTTATGCTAGTTGCGGCAGATACTTTCCGTGCAGGTGCAGTTGCACAGCTAGCTGAATGGGGCCGTCGTGTTGACGTTCCAGTTGTAACTGGACCTGAAAAAGCTGACCCAGCCAGCGTGGTCTTTGATGGTATGGAACGAGCTGTAGCAGAAGGAATTGATATTCTCATGATTGATACTGCTGGTCGTCTGCAAAATAAGGATAACCTTATGGCCGAGCTAGAAAAGATTGGTCGTATCATCAAACGTGTTGTGCCAGAAGCACCGCATGAAACCTTCTTGGCTCTGGATGCTTCAACTGGTCAAAATGCCCTGGTGCAGGCCAAAGAATTTTCGAAAATCACTCCTTTAACAGGAATTGTCTTGACTAAGATTGATGGAACTGCTCGAGGTGGTGTTGTTTTAGCTATTCGAGAGGAACTTAATATTCCTGTAAAATTGATTGGTTTTGGTGAAAAAATCGATGATATTGGAGAATTTAACTCAGAAAACTTTATGAAGGGTCTCTTGGAAGGCTTAATCTAATCAGAAGTAAAAATCCTGCAAGGTTATCTTGCAGGAAATTTTTTATTCTAGTCTACCATCTTGACGATAGGCGATATCTGGTTGCCAAGTCCATTTGGCACCGAATTTTTCAAGTAAGTCAAAACTAGCTTGAGGTCCCATGCTTCCAGCTTTATAGTCATGAAGTGGGGCACCATTTTCAGCCCAGAGCTCTTCGATACGGTCAATCAATTTCCATGACGCACCTACTTCATCCCAGTGGCTAAAGTTAGTTGAGTTGTTATTTAGGACATCATAAATCAATTTCTCGTATGGTTCTGGAGAGGCACCAGTTGCGGTCGCATCTGTACGGTAATCCAGTGAGTTAGGAGCCAAGTTAAATTTTTCTCCTACCTGCTTACCATTTAGGCTAAGAGAGAAGCCTTCTGTTGGTTGGATATAGATGGTCAAAATGTTTGGAGCAAGTGGTTCTCCAAAGATAGAGTCCATTTGTTTAAAGACGATGTTGACATGAGTTCCTTTTTCAGTCAGACGTTTACCAGTACGGAAGAAGAAAGGAATACCACGGAATCGATCGCTGTCTACAAAGAAAGCACCAGATGCAAAGGTTTCAGTTGTTGATTCTGGATTTACATTTGGCTCGCTACGGTAAGAGATATATTTCATGCCATCAATCTTACCTGAACGGTATTGACCGCGGATAAAGTGTTCTTTAAGCTCTTCATCCGTTGGATGATAGAGGTTTTTAAAGACCTTAATCTTTTCGGCACGGATCTCATCTTTTGTGAAGCTGGCTGGTTTGTCCATAGCAAGGAGGGAAAGGAGTTGTAGAGTGTGGTTTTGTACCATGTCACGGAGGGCACCAGATTCATCATAATAGCCACCACGTTCTTCTACGCCTAAGCGCTCCGCAAAGGTAATTTGAACATTGTCGATAAAGTCTTTGTTCCAAACGTTTTCAAAAATCAAGTTTGCAAAGCGGACTGCAAAGATACTTTGGATCATTTCCTTACCAAGATAATGGTCAATACGGAAAATTTGTTCTTCGTCAAATGTTGCTAGGAGCTCGTCATTCAACTTGCTTGCAGTTGCGTAATCTGTACCAAATGGTTTTTCAACGATTAAGCGTTCAAAACCTTTACCGTCAACAATGTTTTCAGACTTGAGGTGTTTTGCTATAGTTCCAAAGAACTGAGGCGCCATAGACAAGAAGAATAGCTTGTTGTGTTCAGCTTGGTACTTGTCATTTAGTTCAGCCTGCAATTGACGCAAAGCAATGTAGTGCTCTGTATCATTGACATCATGACTTTGATAGTAGAAGTGGCTAGCGAACTCTTGAGCCTGTTCGGTACTATCTGCCAAATCAAGGATCGATTCGACTACAACAGATTCAAAATATTCCTTGCTCCAAGGACGACGGGCAGTTCCAATAACGGCAAAATGTTTGGAAAGATTGCCGGATTTATATAGTCTAAATAGGGAAGGGTAGAGCTTGCGTTTAGCCAGGTCTCCACTCGCACCGAAAATTGTAACAATAACCTTAGATGACATCTAGCTACCTAATTTCTATTTTTATTCCTAGTCTTGCTAGGTATGAGGAAACCTCATTTCATAAACTTAATTCTAACATAATTTTCCGAAAAATCAAAAATTCCAATACGAGGTAGAAAAAAACTGCAAGGAAATCCTTACAGTTTGCGTTTAAACGTTTAAGACCTTGTCCAAGAAATCTTTCAGACGTGGGTGTTGTGGGTTATCAAAGATTTGATCAGGTGTTCCGTCTTCAAGGAATTCACCATCTGCAGTAAAGATAACGCGGTTAGCAACCTGACGAGCAAATCCCATCTCATGGGTTACGATAATCATGGTCATACCTTGCTTAGCCAATTCCTTCATAACGTTTAGTACGTCTCCGACCATCTCAGGGTCAAGGGCAGAAGTTGGTTCATCAAAGAGCATGATGTCTGGATTCATTGCAAGTCCACGAGCGATGGCTACACGTTGTTTTTGACCACCTGACAGGCTATCTGGACATGCCTTAGCCTTATCTGCTAGTCCAACCTTTTCAAGCAACTCCATTCCCAATTTTTCAGCTTCTTCCTTAGTCATCAACTTGTGCTCAATAGGAGCAAAGGTGATGTTGTCCAATACAGACATGTGTGGGAAGAGATTGAAGTGTTGGAACACCATTCCGATATTTTCACGGACGTGGTCAACGTTGGTTGTTTTTTCAGTTAAGTCATAACCGTTCACAGTGATGTGACCGCTAGTAACTTCTTCCAAAAGATTTAGGCTACGAAGGAAAGTTGACTTACCAGAACCTGAAGGACCAATGATACAAACAACATCTCCTTCATAGAACTTGGTCGTAATTCCTTTTAAAACTTCATTTTTTCCGTAGCTTTTGTGTAAATCATTTACATCAATTTTTAATTTTGCCATTAACGAATCCTCTTTTCTAAGCGTTTCGCTAGTTTAGTCAAAAGTGTGATAATTACAAGATAGAAGATAGCAAGGATTGCATACATCTTGAAACTTTGGTAGTTACGGGCAATGATAATCTTACCAGTTTGGAAGAGTTCAACCAAACCGATAGCAGATACGATGGTTGTATCTTTAAGTGCGATAACGAATTGGTTAACAAAGTTTGGCAACATCAATTTAGTTGCTTGTGGCAAGATAATCTTACGCATAGTTTTTCCATAAGAGATACCCAAGCTTCGACTGGCTTCCATTTGGCCAACTGGAACGGCCTGAATACCACCACGAACGATTTCAGCGATATAAGCGGCTGCATTGAGAGAAAGGGCAATAGTACCAGCTACAAAGTCGTTAATTGGACTTTGTTGGCCTGTAATAGACTCGATGAAGTTTGGAATTCCCCAGAAGATGAAGGCTGCAAGAATCATCAATGGAATACCTCGAATAACGTCAACGAAAATCTCAGAAATCACACGAAGAGATTTATACGGGCTGACACTAAACATACCGAAGATAATTCCGATAACAATAGCAATAGCAAATGAGATAAGAGCTAGAGCAAGAGTGATACCAAGCCCGCTAAGGAGTTGTTTGTAGTTGTTTTGAAGCAGACCCCAGATAGTTGTCTCATCAACAGTGCTTGTTGAAGCGGTTGAAGACTCACTAGCTAGGTATTTATCAAGAATCTTTTGGAATTCACCGTTTGCTTTAAGGTTAGCAAGTCCGTTATTGAACATTTCAATCAATTCTGGATTTGCTCCTTTTTTAACGGCAAAGGCTGTTTCACCGATTGGAGTTCCAGCGATTGGGGTTTTCAATTTTTGTCCTTGGCTGATAGAATATTTGAGAACAGGTTCATCATCCATAACGGCATCAATGGCACCAGTATTTAAACTGTCATACATTGATGAACCATCAGCGAAGGTTTTGATTTTGTAACCGTATTTGCTTTGGTTTTCAGTTAGGAAGGTTTGAGAAGCAGTTCCGTTTTTAACACCGACTGTTTTCCCTTTCAAATCTTCATAAGAAGCAATGGTGCTTGATTCTTTGACACCAAGGATAGTATTAGCAGTGTAGTATGATTCTGAGAAGTCAAAAGTTGCCTTACGAGCATCTGTGACAGACATACCAGCAATGATACCATCAGCTTGTCCAGCTTGAACAGCACTGATAGCGGCATCGAAACCAGGGTTGGTGATTTCAATTTCAAAACCTTGGTCTTTAGCGATTGCCTTAATCAATTCCATATCAATACCAGTGTATTGGTTACTTGAGTTTTGGAAAACAAAAGGTGCAAAAGAAGAATCGCTGGCAATGATATATTTAGCCTTAACGGGAATAGCTTTTAAGCCTGCAAGAGTAGTTGTAGTTGGCACTGCTGAAGACGATGAAGCAGTCCATTTTTTGATGATTTTATCAAGGCTACCATCTTTTTTCATTTCAGCCAAGGCTTGGTTAAATTCAGTAACCAGGTGCTCGTATTTGCTTCCTTTTTTCACACCGAAAGCAAAACTTCCTACAGCTTCCCCATCCATTTCAATATGAAGGTCTTGACCTTGGTTAATAGCATACTCGATAACAGGTTTGTCATCCATCATGGCATCGATGGCACCAGCACTCAAGCTGTTGTTCATCAAATCACTAGTGTCAAATGTTTTAATAGTAAAGCCGTATTTATCTTTGATTGTTTCAAGAAAACGTTGAGCAGCAGTTCCGTTTTTAACACCAACGGTTTTGCCAGTTAATTGGTCATATTTACTAATCTTGTGTGATTTTGTAGTAGCAATGACAACTTTTGTATCATAGTAAGTATCAGACATGGTGAAGACTTTTTCACGTTCTTTAGTCTTTGTCATCCCTGCCATGATGGCATCAGCTTGCCCAGCTTGAACCGCATTTACCGCTGCATCAAATCCAGGATAGGACATCTGAATATTCCATCCTTTAATCTCAGCGACTTTGTTAATAATGTCAACATCAATTCCTTTATAAGTTTGATCTGAATCTTTAAACTCAAAAGGTGCATAGGCGGTATCAGACACAATCTTAATCGTCTCTGCTTTCGCAATACCTAATGAGAAAATTGGGAATAAAATTAGCAAAAATGCTAGAAATTTTTTCTTCATTTTTAGTCTCCTTTTCCGAATATTTTCCCATTATATCAGAAAAAGTAAAAAAAGGCAAATCTTTATATTTCTGTGTCAGAAAATGTAACATCCATAATTCTTGTTTTGACTTGAATCACACAACAGAAGTGCTATAATAAAGGTATATCATATAGTAAAAGAGGATAAAGTTATGAAAGACAAAAGAATCTTAAAAGACTTTGAAACTTCTAAAATGAGTTTAAACATTTACACAAGCCCCTTGCTGGCCTTTGCTTTTGTCTTCATCGGAGAGTTTGTGGCTTATACTCTGTATGGTATTAGTTTCTTAGCTCTCATCGGACTTGCTAGAAATTTTGGAGAGGCTGGTCAAAATCTTGCAACCTACTTGCAGACCTTGCAGCAGAGCTTGACGGATAAAACAGGTGACTTTCGTTTAATTTTAGAATTGCTGGCCTTTGGTTTCATTCTCAATACTGTGTTCAGATGGACAAGAAAAGTTGAGAAAAGACCGATTCGAACCTTGGGATTTTATAGAGAGAATTGCCTCAGTGATTTTCTTAAAGGATTTGGTCTAGGTTTGGCACTTTTTCTTCTGACCTTGTTAGGTTTGGTGGTCTTAGGTCAATATCGTTTGGAATCCATTCACTTGAATCCTTATTCTCTTGCCTTTGTCGTCTTTACTATCCCATTTTGGATTTTACAGGGGACAGCAGAAGAATTGGTTACTCGTGCTTGGCTGATTCCACAATTGGCTAAGAGAACCAATCTTAAAGTCGCTATTATCATATCTAGTAGTCTCTTTACCTTACTTCATTTAGGAAATCCATGCATAACTTTCTTATCTGCAATTGATCTCTTTTTATTTGGGGTTGCCATGTCCCTATATCTTCTTAAAACAGATACTATATGGGGTATAGGTGGTATTCATGGAGCTTGGAATTTCGCACAGGGAAATCTCTTTGGAGTATTAGTTAGTGGTCAGTCTTCAGGAACATCAATCATGAAATTTACTCCACAAGGCAATCAAGACTGGCTATCTGGTGGGTCTTTTGGTATTGAGGGTTCCATCGTGTCCAGTATTATTTTGTTTCTGCTGATTCTTTATCTCGCTTATCAATTGAAGAAAGAAAATGAAAGGATGTGACTTCGGTCCGTCCTTTTCTTCGTGAAAATGCTACAAGTATGCTAAAATAGGAATAGCATATCGAGAGAGGATTCTTATGATTAACCGCATTACAGATAATCAATTTAAACTAGTATCAAAATATCAACCTTCAGGAGACCAACCTCAAGCTATTGAGCAGTTGGTTGATAATATCGAGGGTGGAGAAAAAGCTCAGATTCTGATGGGGGCGACTGGAACAGGGAAGACCTATACCATGAGTCAGGTCATTTCCAAAGTCAATAAACCCACTCTGGTCATCGCCCACAATAAGACTCTGGCAGGCCAGCTCTATGGAGAGTTCAAAGAATTTTTCCCTGAAAATGCTGTTGAGTATTTCGTATCTTACTATGACTATTACCAACCTGAGGCCTATGTCCCTTCCAGTGATACCTATATTGAAAAGGATAGCTCTGTCAATGACGAGATTGACAAACTCCGCCACTCAGCGACTTCAGCCCTTTTGGAGCGTAATGATGTTATTGTCGTGGCCTCAGTCTCTTGTATCTATGGTTTGGGTTCGCCCAAGGAATACGCTGATAGTGTCGTGAGTCTCCGTCCTGGTCTAGAGATTTCTCGTGATAAACTCTTGAATGATTTGGTTGACATCCAGTTTGAACGTAATGATATTGATTTCCAACGGGGGAGATTTCGTGTACGTGGGGATGTAGTGGAAATTTTCCCAGCTTCCAGAGATGAACACGCTTTTCGGGTAGAGTTTTTCGGGGATGAGATTGACCGTATTCGTGAGGTTGAGGCCCTGACGGGTCAGGTATTGGGAGAAGTGGATCATTTAGCGATTTTCCCTGCGACTCACTTTGTGACCAATGATGACCACATGGAAGTTGCCATTGCTAAAATTCAGGCAGAGTTGGGAGAGCAGTTAGCTATCTTTGAGAAGGAAGGTAAATTGCTTGAAGCCCAACGTTTGAAACAGCGGACAGAGTATGATATCGAAATGTTGCGTGAGATGGGCTATACCAACGGGGTTGAGAACTATTCACGTCACATGGATGGACGGAGTGAGGGCGAGCCTCCTTATACCCTTCTCGACTTCTTCCCAGATGATTTCTTAATT
Organism: Streptococcus sp. 1559; assembly: GCF_013276735.1. Classification (NCBI taxonomy): domain Bacteria; kingdom Bacillati; phylum Bacillota; class Bacilli; order Lactobacillales; family Streptococcaceae; genus Streptococcus; species Streptococcus sp. 1559. The sequence continues at coordinate 40,506 of NZ_VMLO01000009.1, read as the reverse complement.
ATGATTGATGAGAGCCACATGACCATGGGGCAAATCAAAGGCATGTACAATGGAGACCGTTCGCGTAAAGAAATGCTGGTTAATTATGGTTTCCGTTTGCCGTCAGCCTTGGACAATCGACCTTTACGCCGTGAAGAATTTGAAAGCCATGTGCATCAGATTGTTTACGTTTCAGCGACACCAGGTGACTATGAAAACGAGCAGACTGAGACAGTGATTGAGCAAATCATTCGTCCGACAGGACTCTTGGATCCTGAGGTGGAAGTCCGTCCGACTATGGGACAGATTGATGACCTTTTGGGTGAAATCAATGCTCGTGTTGAAAAGAATGAACGAACCTTTATCACCACTTTGACCAAGAAAATGGCAGAGGACTTGACCGACTACTTTAAGGAAATGGGCATCAAGGTCAAGTACATGCACTCGGATATCAAGACTTTAGAACGGACGGAGATTATCCGTGACCTGCGCTTGGGTGTCTTTGATGTCTTGGTCGGAATCAACCTCCTTCGTGAAGGAATTGACGTACCTGAAGTGAGTCTCGTAGCCATTCTTGATGCTGACAAGGAAGGCTTCCTTCGTAACGAACGCGGACTTATCCAGACCATTGGACGTGCCGCCCGTAACAGTGAAGGTCATGTCATCATGTATGCGGATACTGTGACTCAGTCTATGCAACGTGCCATCGATGAAACCGCTCGCCGTCGGAAAATCCAGATGGCTTATAATGAAGAGCATGGTATCGTACCACAAACCATTAAGAAAGAAATCCGTGACCTGATTGCTGTGACCAAGGCAGTTTCTAAGGAAGAGGACAAGGAAGTCGATATCAACAGCCTCAACAAACAAGAACGCAAAGAACTTGTCAAGAAACTAGAAAAACAAATGCAAGAAGCCGTCGAAGTGCTTGACTTTGAACTAGCAGCTCAGATACGTGATATGATGCTGGAAGTCAAGGCGTTAGATTAACGAACGTTATAATATAATAGATAGGAAGATATGGTAACAAATAAAACAAGATATATAGGGATTGAATGCTGTAGAATTATAGCTATGTTGATGATTTGTAATTTACATGTTTTAGGTGTGGGAGGAATATTAGATAAAGTCGAGTATCAAAAAGATATATATTATTTTCTTGCTAATATCTTAGAAGGTTTTTCTTATCCAGCTGTTAATATTTTTATTTTAATTAGTGGTTACGTGGGTCTATATTCACAGTTTAGTTATAAAAAAATGTCTAAGTTTTGGTTACAAATTATTTTTTATACTATATCAATTACATTGGCTTTTGCAGTTTTTTCAAAATCATCTGTAACTCCAACTGAATGGTTTTATGCCTTAACCCCAATCAGTAATGGTCAGTATTGGTATATGAGTTGTTATTTTGGCTTGATGTTAATAGCACCATTATTAAATCAGGCAATTTTAACAATGAAGAAAGAATTATTGATTCCAATAATAACAGGAGGATTTATATATTTCTCTATTATTCCTACAATTTTCAAACAAGATTCATTAGGAATATGGAGAGGTTATAGTGTTCTATGGATGATATTACTCTATATAGTGGGTGCTATAATCAGAAAATTTAAGTATGAAAGCTATTTTCAATCATGGAAAGTTATTTTCAATCATGGAAAGTTATTTTTGGGATATTATTATTAACAAGTCTAACTTTTGTATTGTATTTCTTTAATTATGAACAGTGGAGGAGTTATAGTTCACCGACAGTGACTCTTCAAGGAATATTGATATTTTTATTATGCTTAAATATAAAAAACATTCCACTTTCACTTGAAAAAATAGTTCTATTTTTATCTCCGCTTACATTGGGCGTTTATCTATTTCATGTTCATCCTCTTATTTTCAGGAGAATTCTACCTAGCATAAATTTCTTAATTGATGGGTAAGAATTATCTATGTTTGCTATTATTATTTTTATAGTAACATTTTTATTATTTTTTGCAGGAGCTATTTTTGAATTTATTAGGAGAATACTAATAGATAAAATTTTAAAAATAACAAACGTGTTAATGAAACAATAGAAGGAGAAAATATGTCCCGTTCCCAATTAACGATTTTAACAAACATTTGTCTGATTGAAGACCTCGAAAACCAGCGCGTGGTGATGCAGTATCGCTCTCCTGAAACCAATCGCTGGTCAGGTTATGCCTTTCCTGGAGGTCATGTTGAAAATGGTGAGGCTTTTGCAGAGTCTGTCATTCGTGAAATCTATGAAGAAACAGGATTGACTATCCAAAATCCTCAACTGGTAGGTATCAAGAACTGGCCTCTGGATACAGGTGGGCGCTATATTGTCGTTTGTTATAAGGCGACTGAGTTCTCTGGTACCCTTCGCTCTTCAGAAGAGGGAGAAGTTTCTTGGGTGCAAAAAGACCAGATTCCAAACTTGGATCTGGCCTATGATATGTTACCTTTGATGGAGATGATGGAAGCTCCTGACAAGTCTGAATTTTTCTACCCTCGCCGTACAGAAGACGATTGGGAGAAAGAAATTTTTTAGTTCTATGATTAGTTGATAGGTGTTATCTTTTAAAGTACGGTACTGAAATATAGGCTAAGTATGGCGATGTAAGTCAACTGAATATTGCTAAATTTCCTATCTATATCTTGAACAATCTCCATCTTCAATTTTGAAATCGGAGATTGTTTTATTTTATGGTATAATCTTAAAATATGAAAGGAAGTACCAGAAAATGGATGATAAAGTAATTGAACAATATAAAAGTCATGATAATCTTGATATTCGAGTAGAATTGCATAAGAAGTATTCAAAAAATAAATTAGGATTTAATAATTGGATATTTTCTAACTACCAAATCACTGATGAAGTAAAGGTTCTAGAATTGGGATGTGGTACAGGAGAACTGTGGAAAAGTAATAGTGATTCTATAGATAAAATGAAGCAGTTGGTTGTTACAGATTTTTCTAAAGATATGGTAAAATCAACGAAGTCAGTGATTGGAAATAGAGACAATGTTAACTATGAAATAATGGATATTCAAAAGATTTCTTTTGAGGATGAAACGTTTGATATTGTTATTGCTAATATGCTTCTACATCATGTAAATGATATTCCTAAAGCGCTCTCTGAGGTGAATAGAGTCTTAAAAACAGGCGGAATTTTTTACTGTGCTACATTTGGTGAAAATGGAGTTGTAGATTATTTGGCAAGTTTATTTAAAGATGAGGTTAATCAAGATTTAGAAAATAAAACGTTTACTTTACAAAATGGTAAAAGGTACCTGAGTAGGTATTTTAACTCTGTCGATACATTACTCTATGATGATGAGTTACAGGTAACTAGCATAGATGATCTAGTTAAATACATCCAATCCTTTAAAGGAATTTCAGAAATAGGTTCGCTAGAAGAAAAAGTCATTCGTAAAAGATTGGAAGTACATTTTCATAAGGGGAAGTTAATTATTCCTAAAGAATATGGTATGTTTATTGCTCGAAAGTAAAATTAAGGGAACGAAATTGTGAAAAATTAAGGAGAAACTTTTCAATATAAAATCAAGCGGATAGTCTTTAGAGCCTGCTATAGCTGATTCTATATAAAATTCTCAATCTTTTGGATTTGGAGAAGTTTCTTGGGTGCAAAAAGACCAGATTCCAAACTTGGATCTGGCCTATGATATGCTATCTTTGATGGAAATGATGGAAGCTCCTGACAAGTCAGAGTTTTTCTACCGCCACCGTACAGAAGATGGCTGGGAGAAAGAAATTTTTTAATCCTTTACTAAATAACCTAGCTGATCCAAGGCCTCCTCGATATAGTGGAGGTCTTGTTGTGTTTCAGCTTCGACTAGGTGGTAATGGATGCCATCTGTCAATTCAGACAGAGGTCTAAAGTCAGAATGATCGACTTGTTCTAGAAAATGTTGCACATCTCTGCGACAAGACAGTTTCAGCAAGGTTTCGATTTCTCCATAAACGGGATGGTCAATCAAGGTATTTTGAACACGTCCACCATTATCAACGATAGCAAGGAGTTCTTGACCGATCTCTTCAACTTCATGTTTAACTTTGAAAAGTTTGTGGACGTATGGATTAACATCAACTTGCTTATAGACGTAGCCACGATTGGTGGATAGGATAGGAGCGCCATCGGCTCTCAAAATTGCAATGTCCTGCACAATGACCTGACGTGTGACATGAAAATGTTCCGCCAAACTTTGGCCATTAAGGGCTTTAGGAGCTTCTTTCAAGAGTTGGAGCAGAGCTTGTTTGCGATCTTTTGTCATAGCTTTTCCTTTTAACGGCGTTTTCGAAGCACTTTATAGACAGCTAGTGCTAATGTATAGTCTACCATACTATGTATAATTGTACCAAATCCAACTAGCACAAATAGAACATAAAACATATTTTCTACATTGGTACCAGAAGTTGCGTAAAAAAGGACACAGGCTAATACTTCAGCAAGGGCATGGATAAGCGCTAAAACAAAGTTAAAAACCCAAGAAGATTTTGGTTTATCTAGGGTATCGGGGAATTTTTGTAGGTAAAGAGCCCCCAAAGTCCCAAAAAAGATATGGGAAAAAGCTCGAAAAACGATAACCATGGGATAGCCAGCCATCAAAAATCCAAAACTAGAGGCTAGGATGACAAAAACAGCCATCAAGGGCGACAAGAACATGGCGATAAAAATAGCGATGTGGCTCCCCAAAGTGTAAGAAGCAGGAGGAATGACAATTTTAAAAGGCATAACAATTGGAATCAAAATCGCAATAGCCGTTAAGAGGGCAGTCATTGTCATAAATTGTGTCTTTTTCCGTGTGTTCATAAGAATCTCCTTTTTAACTGTATATACACTAGTATAGTACAACAAACAAGACAATAAAGCAAGGATTTACTTGAGTTTATAGGCCATTTTAAATTAAATATTGGTAAAGATTTCACTAAAAAGAAACTGTATAGAGCAAAATCTCCACCTTCAAGCTTGAAAGTGGAGATGTTTTTATTTTTTCAAAGTCTGTAGTCTTGGAACAATGGCTAAGGTTAGAACTGCGGAAATAACTAATTCGGCAATCGAATTTGTTGAGATAACAGTTGCTAGGAGTTTTTGGATATTACCATCAAAAACATTTCCAAAAAGGTAGAAAATTCCACCAAGTACAAAGACTGTGTTGGTAAGTGAACCAAGGGCACCAGCTAAAATAAGACCAGTTTTATTTTTCATCAGTTTATAGACTAGATACGGAGTTAAACCAATCAAAATACGTGGGACGATGGCAATGATAGCTGAGTAGATGTTTCCGTTTGGTACAAAAGGTGAGAAGAGGTAGCTTGTTGGTAGAATTGTAATCGTATTAACTGTCAAGCTAAGTAGTCCCATTAAAAATCCAAGTGTAACCCCAACTCGTGGACCGTAAATAATGCTGGCAATAATGACAGGAATATGAACGATAGTCGGTTTGATTGGGAATGGAAAAAGGTTAAAGATAAGCGAGCTCAGAAAGTGTATCACGAGCATGGTTGCAAAAAAGATAGCAATGGGTGCAATATTAGAGCGTTTTTTCATCGAGAGTTTCCTTTATTCTTTCTAAAATAATTGTGAGGTCGGCTAAAGCTCCTCGTCCGTGGTCTCCACAAGCTAGTAGGGATTCCTTAGGAGCAATCAGCTGATAGCCGTAGGTTTCTAATGTTTTTAGATTAGCCTGAGTTGCTGGATGGTCATACATTTTTGTATTCATAGCAGGAGCTATTAGTTTAGGAATATGACTGGGCAAGGCTAGAGCTGTACAAGTTACCATGTTGTCCGCAAAACCATGGGCTAGTTTTGCAATAGTGTTAGCTGTTGCAGGGGCCACGATGAATACATCCGCCTTTTTTCCAAGTTCGATATGATTGACTTGATTGGGATAGGGTTCTTTCATAACATCCAGGTGGACAGGATTCTGTGAGAGTACCTGTAGTGTCAAAGGTTGGATAAACTCTGTAGCAGCCTGAGTCATTAAGACAGTGACTTGATGACCTTGTTTTTTTAGAGAACTGACTAAATCTGCCGACTTGTAAGAGGCGATTGACCCCGTTACAGCCAAGAGAATGTTTGCCATAGCTTTCCTTTCTAAGAATGATAGGCTTGAATTTTTTCAAGGAGGAGTTTTGCAATTTCTTCTTTGGTCTGGACTGTTTGAAGCTGATCTTTCTCAACAAAGATTGCTCGATGTTGATTTGCTGAAATTTGAGTCAGGTCATTCGCAATGATTAAGTCAGCTTGGTTCTTGATAAGACTTTTTCTAGCAATGTCAACCAGATGGTCTTCGGTAACATCAACCAGTAGCTTAAAGCCAATCAGATGAATAGCAGGATTCCATTCCTTGACTAGAGAGATGATTTTGGGTGTCTTTTTAAGGAACAAAACTTGAACATCATCAGTTGAAGAAATCTTAGCTTGATGATTTTGCTTGCTTAAAAATTCTTCCAAATTAGAGCTAGCCTGAACCTCCTCAAGCCCCGTCATATAAACAGGAGTGTAGTCAGACACCGCCATTGAGTGAATCAAAACCTGATAGTCCTTAACACGTTCTTGCATTTCTAGTAGAAGGTCCTTGGTATTGTTAATTTCTCGAATACTTAGGTTAGGATGGGCTTCTGGCTTCACAGCTTGTTTTGTAGTAATTAAACAAACTTCATGCCCTGCAGCAAGCAAGGTTTCTGTGATGATTTTTCCCAAGTGACCTGTAGAATGGTTAGTGATAGAGCGGACGCTATCGATAGCTTCACTGGTACCGCCCGATGTAACTAAAATTTTCATAGCACTATTGTACACAAAAATAAACGGTAAGTAAAATGAAAGTGATGAAAATTAAGTAAATTAATATATGGTCGATTTTGACAATCTCTCCTGTTTATAGGATAATAGAAATATATGCAATAAGGAGAATGCTGAATGAATTTTTTTAAATTTGCTGACAATTTTACAAAAGAAGCTAGTAAGGTATTGAATGATGCTGGATCCGCTACCAGTAAAGTATTAAATGAAGCAGGTAAATTTACTGGAGAAGCTATTACAGAGTCTGTAAAAGTTATTGAAGATGTTTCAAGTCAGGTTGGCGATGTTATCACAGATGTTTCTGAAAAAGCTATTGGGGTAGCTAGTGATGTGGTAGAACATGTAACTAAAGCTTCATCGGAAACTTTTAATGAAGCAGGTAAAATAGTGAATAATACGAAAGAACAAATTGATGCTGTTGACCTTTTTAATTCTAAACTTAGACAAGAAGCTGTCGAGGAATATAAAGAATCTATAAGATTGTATAACGATGAAGCTGATAATTTAGCTAATAAATCAACAGAACTCTATCAGATTAGGGAAAAAGCGGTCAAAGTTGTAAAAATTATTGAAGAAAGAATTAGTAAGCTAGCAAATAAGCCAAAAGAGTTTGAAACAAAATTAGAAGAAATTGATGTTGAAATTCAGAATTTTGAAGATAAGCAAATTGCTATTTCACAGTCAATTAAGGAAGCTGAATTAGCAAGTGGTAGCACAGCGACTACGGCTTCTCTTAGCGCATTAGGAGTAACAGTTGCAACTTTAGGTCCTACTGCCGCTATGGGTGTTGCAACTACATTTGGTGTTGCATCAACAGGTACTGCAATTTCAAGTTTGACAGGTGCTGCAGCAAATAGCGCCGCTCTGGCTTTGTTAGGTGGTGGAAGTGTAGCAGCTGGTAACGCATTTTTAGCATTGGCTGGTCCTGTCGGTTGGGGAATTGCAGGCGTTATGTTGACCGCTTCTGTAGGCGCTGGTGTAGTAGCTAATAGGAAAAATGAAGAAGTTGCAAAAGAGGCTATAGAGGAACAGAAAAAGGTAGAATTGTTGGCTAGACAACTTAAAGAAAAAGTAATAGAAGTTACGGAATTAATAGAATTAACTGAAAAACAAACAGAAGGAATTTATTTAGCCAATTTATCTTTAACTGGAATGGACTATAGCTTATTTACTGAAGATGAAAAATATAAAGCAGGTAATTTAGTGAATTCAACATTATCACTGACAGCTATGATAAATAAGGAAATTAAAATAAATGGTTAATCAAATTTTTAATCAAGCATTTAACCAAGGTATTGGAGCATATATCAATTGCTTAAATAACTTAAGAATTCAAGACTTACAAATTGCTATGAAAATGATTGAGGATGAAGCTCGTAATGTCATTTTAAACAAGGACAATGCCTCTAAAATCTTAAACTATGCTAGAGATAACATTGAAGACGTTATTCTAAAGAATCGTGGAGGTGAATACGGCGGTCACGGTTTTATTGCTGAATTTGCAGAAGCAGGAATTGTGAATGCGAGAAGAGCTTTTGAAGGATTACATCCTATTGTAAAAGTATTGAATGATAATGGACCAGCTGATTTGTTAATTGGTAGAAATACCATTCAAATGAAGTTTTATAATAATTTACGTGATGAACTAGCTCAATCATTTAATTACAGTGCAAAAATGAGAATGATGTTTCCAAAAGATCACGTTCTAGTATTTGAAAAAATAATGGCTGAGGCCAAAGAAGTTGAATTTAATGGTAAACGATTATCTATTAAACAAATTACGGATATACGACAAATGATTAATGATATTACCGAAAGCAAGGGACTTACTTCATATAAATCTTGGATGAAATCATCTGTTCTAAATTATGATGATGCTCAAAGAAATTCAATAAATTCCATTTTAGATTCCGAGGAGAGGAATATTTGTAAAACTGTCAGACTAAAACAACAAGAGTTAAATAGAAAACGGTTAGTAGCACAAAAAAATTCATTACCAAGAATAAAAGAAGCTAACAAGATTGCAAGGAACGCCGCTTTTTTACAGGGGGGGGTTAGCTTTGATGTCAAGTGTGTATGGAAAATATAAAGATGGAAAAAGTATTTTCGAATTCGAACAATCAGATTGGTTAGATTGTGGATTGAATACAGCTGAAGGAGTTGTAAAGGGTGCAATATCTGGGTATTCCATTTACGGATTAACAAATGTCTTGGGGATTAGTGCTCCAAATGCTAGTGCTTTAGTTACGGCAACTTATGGAATGATAGACATTGTTCTAAAGTATAGATCTACAGAAATAACCCAAGATGAATTTATGAATCTCTTGACATTAAATGTAATGGATGCTTCCTTTGCAACAATTGGTGCTTGTATTGGTCAAGCAATGATTCCTATACCAGTTCTAGGTTCTGTAGTAGGTTCAATAGCCAGCTCAATCATTTGGGAAATAGGGAAGGGAATATTAAATGATAGCGAACAAAAAATCATTCAAGACTACCAGGAAAATCTGAATAATTACATAAAAATATTAGATAAGCATTATCTTGCTATTTATAATGAAATCATAGAAAAATATAAAAAACTGGGTAAATTACAAGATTACTCGTTTGATTTATCGTTAAACACTAAACTTAGTTTTGAATATTCTATTGAGTTGGCAGAAAAATTAGAAATTGAAGATACAATAATTTTACATAATTTATCTGAAATTGACAGCTATTTTCTTGACTAAATTATTTTTTCATTATTCTATAGTTTCAAACTATAAAGCCATATAAAATTTAAGAAAGGGCTCTAAAAACCTTAAAAATAAGGGATGTTTACGAACGTTTAGAGAGTTTTGGGATGTTAAAAATCTTGTTTTGTGTTATAATGAATTATCATATAAGAGGTTAGAGGAGTTTTGAATGAAAACAGATATTGAAATCGCACAGAGTATTGAGTTAAAGCCAATCGTTGATGTTGTAGAGAAACTTGGTATTTCTTACGACGATTTGGAGTTGTACGGAAAGTACAAGGCTAAGCTCAGCTTTGATAAAATTCGTGCAGTTGAGAGCAATCCAGTTGGGAAATTGATCTTGGTTACTGCTATCAACCCAACACCTGCAGGTGAAGGAAAATCAACGATTACCATTGGTCTTGCGGATGCCTTGAACAAGATTGGCAAGAAAACCATGATTGCTATTCGCGAACCATCTCTTGGTCCAGTAATGGGGATTAAGGGGGGGGCTGCAGGAGGTGGTTATGCCCAAGTTCTGCCAATGGAAGATATTAATCTCCACTTCACTGGAGACATGCATGCCATTACAACTGCTAACAATGCTCTTTCTGCCTTGATTGACAACCACTTGCACCAAGGGAATGAGCTGGGAATTGACCAACGTCGTATCCTTTGGAAACGTGTTGTGGATTTGAACGACCGTGCTCTTCGCCATGTGACCGTTGGACTTGGTGGCCCTCTAAATGGTATTCCACGTGAGGATGGCTTTGATATTACCGTCGCTTCCGAAATCATGGCGATTCTTTGCTTGGCAACAGACATCGAGGACTTGAAACGCCGTTTGGCTAATATTGTTATCGGTTATCGCTATGATCGTACACCTGTTTCTGTAGGTGATTTGCAGGTTGAAGGTGCCTTAGCTTTGATTTTGAAGGATGCGATTAAGCCCAACCTGGTTCAGACAATTTACGGAACACCTGCCTTTGTACATGGTGGACCATTTGCCAATATCGCTCATGGATGTAACTCTGTTTTGGCAACAAGCACAGCCCTTCACTTAGCTGATTACACAGTTACTGAAGCTGGCTTTGGAGCAGATCTTGGTGCCGAGAAATTCCTTGATATTAAGACACCAAACTTACCAACATCTCCAGATGCAGTAGTTATTGTCGCAACCCTTCGTGCCCTTAAGATGAATGGTGGAGTGGCTAAAGACGCTCTGACTGAAGAAAACGTAGAAGCTGTTCGTGTCGGTTTTGCCAACTTGAAACGCCATGTTGAAAATATCCGTAAGTTCGGTATTCCAGCAGTTGTTGCGATTAACGAATTTGTATCTGATACTGAAGCAGAAATCGCAGCCTTGAAAGAACTTTGTGCATCTATTGATGTACCAGTTGAATTGGCTAGTGTCTGGGCTGATGGTGCAGAAGGTGGAGTAGCACTTGCCGAAACAGTTGTTAAGACTATCGCTGAAAATCCAGCTAACTACAAACGTTTGTATGATAATGACCTTTCTGTCCAAGAAAAGATTGAAAAGATTGTTACTGAAATCTACCGTGGTAGCAAAGTGAACTTTGAGAAGAAAGCTCAAACACAAATTGCTCAAATCGTTCAAAATGGTTGGGACAAATTGCCAATCTGTATGGCTAAAACTCAATATAGTTTTTCAGATAATCCAAATGCACTTGGAGCACCTGAAAACTTTGAAATTACCATTCGTGAATTGGTGCCAAAATTAGGTGCAGGCTTTATCGTTGCCTTAACTGGTGATGTCATGACCATGCCAGGACTTCCAAAACGACCAGCTGCTCTCAACATGGATGTTGAAAGCGATGGAACTGTACTAGGCTTGTTCTAGTGGATTGTAATTGACTTTAAGTGAGTCTGGGACAAAAAGATTTTGATTTTAGGAATTCTTTATTATAAATTTTTAAAATCAATAGATTAAGAAAAAAAGCGAACAAGATAGAATTCTGAATGTCAGATAACTCGTTTTGTTCGCTTTTTATATTTAAGGTTAGACTTTTGTCCCAAACTCATTTTTTCTCAGACTGCAAGCAGTTCATCAATAAGATTTATATAGTGTATTGAATTTAGAATAGTACATCATAGTTTCTAAAGCATTATTAGGAATTACTTTAAAATTTCCTTATCAATTTGTTCACAGTCTATTTCAATCTACTATACTCTTCGAAAATCTCTTCAAACCACGTCAGATTCACCTTGCCGTATAGATGTTACTGACTACGTCAGTTCTATCNNGATTTTCATTGAGTATCAGTCCTCTTTCCCTTGGGAAGAGGCTTTTTAATACTAGGAAAAGGACAGTTAGAGTCTTCTGTGTTATACTAGAGATATGTTAGATTTGAAAGAATACGGTATCGTCATGTGGCCGGAGGAGAAGATTGTTTCTTTTCGTCAGAAACTCCTCACTTGGTATGATGAAAACAAAAGAGATTTACCTTGGAGGAGAAGTAAGAATCCTTATCATATCTGGGTGTCTGAAATTATGCTCCAGCAGACCAGAGTGGATACGGTTATCCCTTACTATGAACGATTCTTGGACTGGTTTCCAACAGTGGAAAGATTGGCGAATGCGCCTGAAGAGCGTTTGTTGAAGGCTTGGGAAGGTTTGGGTTATTATTCTAGAGTTCGTAATATGCAGGCTGCAGCCCAGCAGATTATGACTGACTTTGGTGGCCAATTTCCAAACACCTATGAAGGAATTTCCAGCTTGAAAGGAATTGGACCTTATACTGCAGGAGCCATTTCCAGTATCGCTTTTAATTTGCCTGAGCCAGCGGTCGATGGTAATGTCATGCGGGTTTTGGCACGTCTGTTTGAAGTCAATCACGATATTGGAATTCCAAGTAATCGCAAAATTTTTCAGGCAATGATGGAAATCTTGATTGATCCGGATCGTCCGGGTGATTTTAATCAAGCTTTGATGGACTTGGGGTCTGATATTGAGGCGCCAGTTAATCCTAGACCAGAAGACAGTCCAGTGAAGGACTTTAGTGCGGCATATCAGAATGGAAGCATGGAGCGTTATCCAATTAAGGCACCAAAGAAAAAGCCAGTTCCTATTTATCTTAAAGCCTTAGTTGTGAAAAATTCTCAAGGACAATTTTTGCTTGAAAAAAATGAAAGTGAAAAGCTATTGGCAGGTTTTTGGCATTTCCCATTGATAGAAGTTGATAACTTTTCGCAAGAGGAGCAGTTTGACCTCTTTCATCAGGTTGCAGAAGACAATGTGAACTTTGGTCCCAGTCCAGAGGAGATTTTCCAGCAGGACTATGACCTAGATGTTGCTTGGCTTGATGTTTATTTTGAGACTGTCAAGCATGTCTTTAGCCATCGCAAGTGGCATGTTCAAATTGTAGCCGGTCAGGTGACTGACTACCATGATTTTTCAGATAGGGAAGTTCGCTGGCTTTCACCAGAAGAGTTCAAGAATTACCCACTTGCCAAACCCCAACAAAAAATCTGGCAGGCTTATGCAAAAGCCAACTTAGACAGTAGCAAAGACTAGCTATTGTGTCTTCTTGCTATTTTTTTGGTATAATAGTAGAGAAAAAGGTGAACATATGAAAAAAATACTAATTGTAGATGATGAAAAACCAATCTCGGATATTATCAAGTTTAATATGACCAAGGAAGGTTACGAGGTTGTAACTGCTTTTAATGGTCGTGAAGCGCTAGAGCAATTTGAAGCAGAGCAGCCAGATATTATTATTCTGGATTTGATGCTTCCAGAAATTGATGGTTTAGAAGTTGCTAAGACCATTCGCAAGACCAGCAGTGTGCCTATTATCATGCTGTCGGCTAAAGACAGTGAATTTGATAAGGTTATCGGTTTGGAGCTTGGGGCAGATGACTATGTAACCAAACCCTTCTCCAATCGTGAGTTGCAGGCGCGTGTTAAAGCTCTTCTGCGTCGTTCTCAACCTATGCTAGTAGATGGGCAGGAAGCAGATAGCAAGCCTCAACCTATCCAAATTGGGGATTTAGAAATTGTTCCAGACGCCTACGTGGCTAAAAAATATGGCGAAGAACTAGACTTAACCCACCGTGAGTTTGAGCTTTTGTATCATTTGGCATCGCATACAGGTCAAGTCATCACGCGCGAACACTTGCTTGAGACTGTCTGGGGTTATGACTATTTTGGTGATGTCCGTACAGTTGATGTGACTGTCCGACGTCTGCGTGAGAAGATTGAAGATACGCCCAGCCGACCAGAGTATATCTTGACGCGCCGTGGTGTAGGGTATTACATGAGAAATAATGCTTGATTTACTGAAACAAACCATTTTTACCAGAGATTTTATCTTTATCCTGATTTTGTTAGGTTTCATCCTTGTTGTGACCCTCTTATTACTAGAGAATAGACGTGATAATATTCGGTTGAAGCAAATCAATCAAAAGGTTAAAGACTTGATTGCAGGAGATTATTCCAAGGTTCTTGATATGCAAGGTGGGTCTGAAATCACCAATATTACCAATAATTTGAATGACTTGTCGGAGGTTATTCGTCTCACTCAGGAAAATCTAGAACAAGAGAGTAAGAGGCTAAATAGTATTCTGTTTTATATGACAGATGGGGTTCTTGCGACCAATCGTCGGGGGCAGATTATCATGATTAACGATACAGCCAAGAAGCAACTGGGGCTGGTTAAAGAAGATGTTCTGAATAGAAGCATTTTGGAATTGCTCAAGATAGAAGAAGACTATGAATTGCGTGATTTGATTACCCAAAGTCCAGAATTGTTGCTAGATTCCCAAGACATCAATGGGGAATATCTTAGCCTTCGAGTTCGCTTTGCCTTGATTCGTCGAGAGTCTGGCTTTATTTCAGGTTTGGTGGCTGTTTTGCATGATACGACGGAGCAGGAGAAGGAAGAGCGCGAACGGAGACTCTTTGTTTCCAACGTTAGCCATGAGTTACGGACTCCTCTGACTAGCGTAAAATCCTATCTTGAAGCCTTGGATGAGGGAGCTTTGTGTGAAACTGTAGCACCAGACTTTATCAAGGTGTCTTTGGACGAAACCAACCGTATGATGCGGATGGTGACGGACCTCCTTCATCTTTCACGGATTGATAACGCCACCAGTCACTTGGATGTGGAACTGATTAACTTCACTGCCTTTATTACCTTTATCCTCAATCGTTTTGACAAGATGAAAGGACAGGAAAAGGAGAAAAAATATGAGTTGGTGAGAGATTATCCTATCAATTCTATCTGGATGGAAATTGATACAGATAAGATGACGCAGGTTGTCGACAATATTTTAAATAATGCCATTAAGTATTCGCCAGATGGGGGTAAAATCACTGTCAGAATGAAGACAACTGAAGACCAGATGATTTTATCCATTTCTGACCACGGTTTGGGGATTCCTAAGCAGGATTTACCACGTATCTTTGACCGTTTTTATCGTGTGGATCGTGCTAGAAGTCGTGCACAAGGTGGTACAGGTTTAGGACTGTCTATTGCCAAAGAAATTATCAAACAACATAAGGGCTTTATTTGGGCCAAGAGTGAATACGGTAAGGGATCAACCTTTACCATTGTGCTCCCTTATGATAAGGATGCAGTGAAAGAAGAAGTATGGGAGGATGAAGTAGAAGACTAGAATGAGTGAAACAGGCTTTAAATACAGTATTTTAGCGTCGGGTTCCAGTGGAAATTCCTTTTATCTGGAAACCCCAAAAATGAAGCTTTTAGTGGATGCTGGCTTGTCTGGTAAAAAGATTACTAGCCTACTTGCTGAAATTAACCGCAAGCCAGAAGACCTGGATGCCATCTTGATTACCCATGAGCATTCAGACCATATCCATGGAGTAGGCGTTTTGGCTCGCAAGTATGGTATGGATCTTTATGCCAATGAAAAGACCTGGCAGGCTATGGAAAATAGCAAGTATCTCGGTAAGGTAGACTCGTCGCAAAAGCATATTTTTGAAATGGGTAAAACCAAAACCTTTGGAGATATCGACATCGAGAGTTTTGGTGTAAGCCATGATGCAGTCGCACCGCAGTTTTATCGCTTTATGAAGGATGACAAGAGTTTTGTCATGCTGACTGATACAGGTTATGTTAGCGATCGTATGGCGGGAATTGTCGAAAATGCGGACGGCTATCTTATTGAGTCCAATCATGATGTAGAGATTTTGCGAGCAGGTTCTTACGCTTGGCGACTCAAACAACGAATCCTATCTGACCTCGGTCACCTTTCTAACGAAGACGGTGCTGAAGCTATGATTCGTACCTTGGGAAACCGCACTAAGAAAATCTACCTTGGGCATTTATCTAAGGAGAACAATATCAAGGAACTGGCTCATATGACCATGGTCAATCAGCTGGCTCAAGCTGATCTGGGAGTCGGAGTGGACTTTAAGGTTTATGATACCTCACCAGATACCGCAACACCCTTGACGGACATATAGAAAGAACGCTGAGAAGGTGTTCTTTTTATATTGACTGAACACCTAAAAAGTAATACAATGGTGTTACCATTAAAAAAGGGAGTGCAAAAGATGACTACTATTACATTAAAAGTTTCTGAAGCTGATAAAACATTTATGAAAGCAATGGCTAAGTTTGAAGGAGTTTCCCTGTCGGAACTGATCCGCACCAAAACTCTCGAAGCTCTAGAAGACGAATACGATGCTCGTGTGGCAGATTTAGCCTATCAAGAGTATTTAGAAGACTTGGAAAAAGGAGTTGAACCCATTACTTGGGAAGAAATGATGCATGATTTAGGCTTGGAGGATGAATAATTTGTATAAATTAGTTCCGACAAGACGATTCATCAAGCAATTGAAAAAATTGGATCGTTATACGCAGAAGCTAATTACAAACTATTTACAAGCCAATGTTTTGGAAGACCCAAGACGACACGGAAAGGCTTTGGTTGGTAATCGTGTTGGTCAATGGCGCTATAGAATTGGTAATTATCGAGTTATCGTACAAATTGTAGATGATGAATTAGTCGTTGCTATTCTAGAAGTTGGTCATCGGAGAGATATTTATTGAATTACTTTTTTCAAGTAAATTTTCATTCTTTTAAATATGATATAATAGGGCTTACAATACAAGAGAGGTTGCTTTATGGCAATAGATATTAGTGAAGAGCAGTTGGCTAAGGAGTCTGCTGATTTATTAAAAATACTTTTAAAAGATAGAACAACAAAGAAAAATATAGTTTGGGCGACGCATTCTTATAACTTGTTAGGAAAAGGCTTTAGTCCTAGTGATAGTATTAGTCCAAGTAAGGTTACTGGAAACTATGCTAACTTGATTCAGCCCAGATCTGAAAAATCCAAGTATGAGCAAAAAGATCGTACAAAAATAAGGGCAGAAGTGTTTACACCAACTTGGTTGGTCGCAAAGCAAAATGGATATGTGGAAGCCGACCTTGAAGCTCTGGATCTTGAAGATTATATCCAAGTGCGATGGCTAGAAATTACCTGTGGTGAAGCACCTTATATGGTAACTCGCTATGATACAGTGACTGGTAAGGAAATTCCATTATCTGAACGAGTTGGTTTTGTTGATAGAAAATTGCAGCGCATTAGTCGTGAGGTCTCAGATGAAGTCACCTTTTATGAATTTGTAAAAAAAGCTTATCGAGCTTCTTATGGCTATGAGTATCAAGGAGATTCTCTCCTTTTGGCGCGTGAGAATCTTTTGGCAACTTTTGAGGACTATTATCTAGCTAAGACTGGAAATCAACCAACATTAGAGCAAAAGAAAGAAATTGCGACTATTATTTCTTACAATGTCTTTCAGATGGATGGATTGAAAAAAAGTAGTCCTTATTCAGCTAAACAAAGGCAATCTCAACAATTGAGTTTGTTTGCGGATGAGCTAGAGGTCCAAGATGTAGAAGAATCTAAAACCCATATCAAAGACTGGAAAAAGAATAGAATGATAGGTTTTGAGCGCCTATCTAGCGAGGAAAGTGAAATGAAATTTGATGTCGTGATAGGAAATCCGCCGTATCAGGAAATAGGAGAAGCTAGAGATGAGCCGATATATCACTATTTTATTGATGAAGCTTATAAAATCGCAGATAAATCTATACTAATCACCCCAGCAAGGTTTTTATTTAAAGCTGGTCAAACTCCTAAAAATTGGATGGAAAAGATGCTTGAAGACAAGCATTTAAAAGTTCAATTCTATGAACTTAAAAGCGGTAAAGTATTTACAGGAACGGATATTAAGGGTGGAGTAGCAATAACTTATCGTGATGTTGATAAAGATTTGGGACCAATCGGAGTATTTACTATTTTTGAAACTTTGAATGGTATTGTAAAAAAAATCGAAAAACATCCAGAATTTGAAACTTTTTCTGATTTAGTTTATCCTCAAGGTATTTATAGATTTTCAAATAAACTTTTTTCTGATTATCCAAATGCTGAAAAGCTGCAAGGAAAAGGGACAAAAAATAAAATTGTTTCGAAATCACTAACTCAGTTAGATTTTGTTTTCAAAAACAACGAAGAAAAAGACCATGTTGCTCTACTTGGAAGAATTGGCTCCGAACGTGTTTATCGATATATTAATAAAAAATATTTAGATTTACCGGAAACATTCGAAAATTATAATGTTTTTGTACCAGAAGCTAATGGAAGTGGTGCCTTAGGTGAAGTCTTATCAACACCCCTAATCGGGGAACCCCTAATCGGGCATACAGATACTTTTTTATCTATTGGTAATTTTAAAACAAAATTTGAAGCCGATGCTTGTATTAAATTTATTAAAACTAAATTCGCTAGAGTATTATTAGGTGTTTTGAAAGTTACTCAGCATAATTCACGCAAAACTTGGTATTACGTCCCCCTCCAAGACTTTACGGTCAATTCGGACATTGATTGGACACAATCAGTGGCTGATATTGACCGCCAGCTTGATCAAAAATATGACCTTTCCCCTGAAGAAATTGCCTTTATTGAGAATCATGTAAGGGAGATGGATTAGAAAAGTATTTTTATTTGACAAATAGTGCTCAATGATCTAAAATGACTATATAGGATTAGGTCAGGAAGCATACGATGCCCTGACCCTTTTTGTACTTATGAGATGAGAAAGTCATTTGTTAGATAAATTGACTTCGTTAGCAAACGTTCAAAAAAGGAAAACTTATGCCAGTAGAAATTAAAACCACTAAAGAGATTCATCCTAAAATCTATGCCTATACCACACCGACAGTAACCAGTAATGAAGGCTGGATTAAGATTGGGTATACAGAACGTGATGTCACACAACGTATCAAGGAGCAAACGCATACAGCTCATATAGCTACAGATGTCTTATGGACTGGTGATGCAGCTTATACAGAAGAGCCTGATAAGGGGAAAACTTTCAAGGACCATGATTTCCACCATTTCTTGTCTTTCCATGATGTAGAACGTCGTCCTAAGACGGAATGGTTCTATTTTAATGGAACTCCTGAAAAATCAAAAAATCTTTTTGATAAGTTTGTTCAGCATGATTTGTCTGGTTATCAGCCTGGAAAAGGACAGGACTATACTCTGCGACAAGAGCAAGAAGAAGCAGTTGCTAAGACATTAGCTTATTTCCAAGAACATGCTGGAGGCAAGTTTCTCTGGAATGCCAAGCCACGCTTTGGTAAAACCTTGTCTACCTATGACCTAGCTCGACGGATGGAAGCTGTCAATGTCCTAATTGTAACAAACCGCCCTGCCATTGCTAACTCATGGTATGATGATTTTGAAACATTCATAGCAGGTCAAACGACTTACAAGTTTGTTTCTGAATCAGATAGCCTTAAGAGTCGTCCAATCTTGTCACGACAAGAATTTCTTGGTATTTTAGCTGACGATGTAAGACAACTTGCTTTTATCAGTCTCCAAGACTTGAAAGGTTCTGTTTATTTAGGTGGCGAGCACGATAAACTCAAATGGGTGACTGATCTGCATTGGGATTTGTTGGTTATTGACGAGGCTCATGAAGGAGTTGATACCTTCAAGACTGACCAAGCCTTTAATAAGATCCGTCGAAACTTTACCTTACACCTTTCTGGAACTCCATTTAAAGCATTGGCAAAGGGAGAGTTTACCGAGGAGCAAATCTATAACTGGTCTTATGCTGATGAGCAGGCAGCCAAAACTATTTGGTCGCCTGAGCAAGAAGAGGAAAATCCATATGAAACCTTACCTCAGTTAAATCTCTTTACCTATCAAATGTCTCAGATGATTGGTGAAGAGCTAGAGAAAGGCGCTCAACTTGATGGTGAAAATATTGACTATGCTTTTGACTTGAGTGAATTTTTCGCTACAGATGATAAAGGTAAATTTATCCATGAGCAAGATGTCAGAAATTGGTTAGATACTCTATCAAGCAATGAAAAATATCCATTTTCAACCAAAGAACTCCGTAATGAACTCAAGCATACTTTTTGGCTTTTAGAACGTGTCGCTTCGGCCAAAGCATTAAAAGCCCTACTAGAAGAACACCCAATCTATGAAAACTATGAGATCGTTCTAGCTGCTGGTGACGGACGTATGTCCGAAGAAGACGATAAAGTCAAACTCAAATCCTTGGACTTGGTTAGAAAAGCGATAGCAGGTAATGACAAAACCATTACCCTATCCGTCGGTCAATTGACGACAGGTGTCACTATCCCTGAGTGGACAGGTGTATTGATGTTATCGAATTTGAAATCACCTGCACTTTATATGCAGGCCGCCTTCCGTGCTCAAAATCCTTACTCATGGATCGATAACAAAGGAAATCACTTTCGCAAAGAAAGAGCCTATGTATTTGACTTTGCGCCGGAAAGAACCTTGATTCTCTTTGATGAGTTTGCCAACAACTTATCGCTTGCGACTGCAGGAGGCGGCGGGACTTCGACAACTCGTGAAGAAAACATCAGAGAATTACTCAATTTCTTCCCTGTCATAGCTGAAGACCGTGCTGGTAAAATGGTTGAAATTGATGCCAAGGCGGTTCTAACCATTCCTCGCCAGATAAAAGCTAGAGAAGTTCTTAAACGTGGCTTTATGTCCAATCTATTATTTGATAATATTAGCGGTATTTTCCAAGCTAGTCAAACAGTTCTAGATATTTTAAATGAGCTGCCAGTTGAAAAGGAAGGGAAGGTACAAGATAGTTCTGATTTATTAGACTTTTCAGATGTTACAGTCGATGATGAGGGAAATGCAGTAGTAGACCATGAAATTGTAGTTAATCAGCAAATGCGACTTTTTGGTGAAAAAGTTTATGGGCTTGGTGAATCTGTTGCTGAGTTAGTCACAAAAGATGAGGAACGAACTCAAAAACAATTGGCAAATGATTTGAGTAAGACAGTTTCTTCAGTGATTGTAGAAGATTTAAAAGCTGAATACAACCTTAAAACTCGGGAAACAGACCAAATCAAGAAGCAAATTACAGCAACATTTGATAATGAAATTCGAAAAAATGACATTGAAAGAAAAATTTCTGAAGCTCGTATCAAGCAAGAATTGCAGCAACAAATTAAAGAAGCAGATGATAAGGAGCAAAAGGATAAGATTCAAGAAGATTTTGATAAACGTTTAGAAGAAAATAATCTCATTCACAAAGAAAAACTAGAGCAAACACTCAAAAAAGAAGTAGAGAAAATGCCTGAGAGATTTATCGAACAGGTTGAGAGAAAACGTGTTGAGCAGTTGAAACAATCAGCTCAAGATGAGATTCGTGACCATCTTCGTGGATTTGCACGAACCATCCCAAGTTTTATTATGGCTTATGGCAATCAATCTCTAACACTTGATAATTTTGAGACCTTTGTTCCTGAGCAAGTCTTCTTTGAGGTGACTAGTATTACGATTGATCAATTTCGTTATTTGAGAGATGGAGGACAAGATTTTGCAGGACATCTCTTTGATAAAGCAACATTTGACGAAGCTATTCAAGAATTTCTTCGCAAGAAAGAGGAGTTGGCGGATTATTTTAAAGACCAAAAAGAAGATATTTTTGACTATATTCCACCACAGAAAACCAATCAGATTTTCACTCCTAAACGGGTAGTGAAGAGGATGGTAGATGATCTTGAAAAAGAAAATCCAGGAATATTTGATGATCCATTTAAGACATTTATTGATTTGTACATGAAGTCTGGTCTCTATATTGCTGAACTTGTTAAGCGACTATATAATAGCGAAGGTTTGAAAGATGCATTTCCAAATTCTGAAGAACGCTTAAAACATATCTTAGAAAACCAAGTTTATGGATTTGCTCCGTCTGAGATTATCTATAACATTTCCACTAATTTTATATTTGGCAATCTTTCTAAAGATATCAGTAGGAAGAATTTTGTTTTAGCAGATACCATTCCAGCGGCTAAAGAAGGGCGCATTCAAAAGTTGGTTGATTCCTATTTTGAAAATAATTAAAAAGAAGGCTGAGTCAAAATTCTTTGAAATCAGAAAAAACGCATAAGATAAGGTATTGACAATCCTTGATATTATGCGTTTTATTGTGGGAAGATGTATAATGGATTGAAATAAGATATGAACAAATCAATTAGGAATTTAAAGCATTTTATAACAACGTTTTAGAGTGATAGGGTGCTATTTCAACTTCAACCTACTATAATACAGAAAAAACAACTCCCTGATGATTCAAGGAGTTGTCTATAGTTAAATTAATTTTTAGAAGCTTCTTAGAATTCTGGATTTTTCCATGCTTCGTCAATAATAGCTTGCAATTCTTTAGCAGATGCTTGCATTTTTTGAGTTTCTGCATCGTTCAATGGAATGTTTACTGGACGAACGATACCGTGTGCTCCAACGATAGCTGGTTGACCGATAAAGACGTTCTCAATTCCGTATTGACCTTCTTGGAATACGGAAAGTGGAAGTACTGCGTTTTCATCGTCAAGGATTGCTTTAGTGATACGAGCGAGGGCTACAGCGATACCGTAGTATGTAGCACCTTTCTTGTTAATGATTGAGTATGCAGCGTCGCGAACAGAAATGAAGAGTTCTACAAGGTCAGCTTCATTCAAGTCACGGTTAGCTTGCAACCATTGTTCCAATTTTACACCGGCAACGTTAGCATGTGACCAAACGGCAAACTCAGAGTCACCGTGTTCACCCATGATATAGGCGTGAACTGAACGAGCGTCAACACCGATTTTTTCAGCAAGGGCTTGACGGAAACGAGCTGAGTCAAGTGAAGTACCTGAACCGATAACGCGTTCTTTAGGGAAACCAGAGAATTTCCAAGTTGAGTAAGTCAAAACGTCAACTGGGTTAGCAGCAACAAGGAAGATACCTTTGAAACCTGATTCAACAACTTGAGTTACGATTGATTTGTTGATAGCAAGGTTTTTACCTACAAGGTCAAGACGAGTTTCACCTGGTTTTTGAGGTGCACCTGCAGTGATCACAACAAGGTCAGCGTCTGCACAGTCAGAGTATTGAGCTGCATAGATTTTTTTAGGTGAAGTGAAGGCAAGGGCGTGACTAAGGTCAAGCGCATCACCAACAGCTTTTTCATGCAATTGTGGAATTTCGATAATTCCAAGCTCTTGTGCAATTCCTTGGTTAACAAGTGCAAAAGCGTAAGATGAACCTACAGCACCATCACCGACAAGGATAACTTTTTTGTGTTGTTTAGTTGAAGTCATTGTTCTAAACATCTCCTTAATTTTATTAGGGGATTTTCCCTAGACAACTTCATTCTATCACTTTTAAAAAACTTTGTCACGAATATGCCGTATAGTTCTCTATGTAAACGTTTTAGTGGTTTAGAGGCTGAAATAGATGGAAATTTATGGTATAATGTTGTTACTTACTAATTGTGAAATGAGGCATTTATTAATGCAGGATAAAAATTTAGTGAATGTCAATCTGACAAAGGAGATGAAGGCTAGCTTTATCGACTACGCCATGAGTGTTATCGTAGCGCGAGCTCTTCCTGATGTTCGAGATGGCTTAAAACCTGTTCACCGTCGCATTCTCTACGGAATGAATGAATTGGGTGTTACTCCAGACAAACCCCATAAAAAATCTGCTCGTATTACAGGGGATGTCATGGGTAAATACCACCCACACGGGGATTCCTCTATCTATGAAGCCATGGTCCGTATGGCTCAATGGTGGAGCTACCGTTACATGCTTGTAGATGGTCATGGGAATTTTGGTTCCATGGATGGAGATAGTGCTGCCGCTCAACGTTATACCGAGGCACGTATGAGCAAGATTGCTCTGGAAATGCTTCGTGATATCAACAAAAATACAGTTGATTTCGTTGATAACTATGATGCCAACGAACGGGAACCCTTGGTCTTGCCAGCGCGTTTTCCAAACCTTTTGGTTAATGGAGCAACTGGTATCGCGGTTGGGATGGCAACCAATATTCCACCTCATAATCTGGGTGAAACCATTGATGCAGTGAAGTTGGTCATGGATAATCCTGAAGTGACTACCAAGGACTTGATGGAAGTCTTGCCTGGACCAGATTTTCCAACTGGTGCTCTTGTCATGGGGAAATCAGGTATCCATAAGGCTTATGAAACAGGTAAAGGTTCGATTGTCCTACGTTCTCGTACAGAGATTGAAACGACTAAGACTGGTCGTGAGCGCATCGTTGTAACAGAATTTCCTTACATGGTCAATAAAACCAAGGTGCATGAGCATATTGTTCGCTTGGTTCAGGAAAAACGCATTGAGGGTATCACAGCAGTACGTGATGAGTCAAACCGTGAAGGTGTTCGATTTGTTATTGAAGTCAAGCGCGACGCCTCAGCCAATGTTATTCTCAATAACCTCTTCAAAATGACCCAAATGCAAACCAATTTTGGTTTCAATATGCTGGCTATCCAAAATGGTATACCGAAAATTTTGTCTCTTCGTCAGATTTTGGATGCTTATATCGAGCACCAAAAAGAAGTGGTTGTTCGTCGTACACGTTTTGATAAGGAAAAAGCGGAAGCGCGCGCTCATATCTTAGAAGGTCTCTTGATTGCGCTAGACCATATCGACGAAGTGATTCGTATCATCCGTGCTAGTGAAACGGATGCGGAAGCACAAGATGAGTTGATGAGTAAGTTTAAGCTTTCTGAACGTCAAAGTCAGGCCATCCTAGACATGCGTCTTCGTCGTTTGACAGGTTTGGAACGCGATAAGATTCAATCTGAGTATGATGACCTCTTGGCTCTGATTGCGGACTTAGCGGATATTCTTGCTAAGCCTGAACGTGTTTCTCAAATCATCAAAGACGAATTGGATGAAGTTAAACGTAAATTTTCCGATAAACGCCGTACAGAGTTGATGGTTGGACAGGTCTTGAGTCTCGAGGATGAGGACTTGATTGAAGAATCGGATGTCTTAATTACCCTTTCTAACAAAGGATACATTAAACGTCTGGACCAAGCTGAATTTACTGCTCAAAAACGTGGAGGTCGTGGTGTCCAAGGAACAGGAGTGAAAGATGATGACTTTGTTCGTGAGTTAGTATCAACTAGCACCCATGATCATCTGCTCTTCTTCACAAATAAAGGACGAGTTTATCGTTTGAAAGGTTATGAAATTCCTGAGTATGGTCGGACTGCCAAAGGGCTACCAGTAGTCAATCTCTTGAAATTGGATGAAGACGAAAATATTCAGACGGTTATCAATGTTGAGTCTGATCGCAGTGATGATGCTTATCTCTTCTTTACAACCCGTCACGGTATTGTGAAGAGAACCAGTGTTAAGGAATTTGCCAATATTCGTCAAAATGGTCTCAAAGCGCTGAATTTAAAGGATGAAGATGAGTTAATCAATGTCTTGTTGGCGGAAGGAGATATGGATATTATCATTGGTACCAAGTTTGGTTATGCAGTTCGCTTTAATCAATCAGCCGTTCGTGGTATGAGTCGTATCGCCACTGGTGTGAAAGGTGTTAACCTTCGTGAAGGAGACACAGTTGTTGGTGCCAGCTTGATTACTGATCAAGATGAGGTTCTTATTATCACAGAAAAAGGATATGGTAAGCGTACAGTCGCTACTGAATACCCAACAAAAGGTCGTGGTGGTAAGGGAATGCAGACAGCTAAAATTACCGAAAAAAATGGCTTGCTGGCCGGTCTTATGACTGTTCAAGGGGATGAGGATTTGATGATTATCACTGATACAGGTGTCATGATTCGAACCAATCTTGCCAATATTTCACAAACAGGACGTGCAACTATGGGAGTTAAAGTAATGCGCCTGGATCAAGATGCTCAGATAGTGACTTTCACAACGGTTGCGGTGGCAGAAAAAGAAGAGGTTGGGACAGAAAATGAAACAGAAGGTGAAGAATAATGTCTCATAAAAATAATAAAAAGAAAAACAAGCGAAAAAATCTGCTGACAAATATCCTAGCAGGATTTCTGATATTACTGTCACTGGCTTTGATTTTTAATGCGCAAATTCGAAATATTTTCATAGTCTGGAATACCAATAAGTATCAAGTTAGCCAGGTATCAAAAGAAAAATTAGAAGAAAATCAGGATACAGAAGGCAATTTTGACTTTGATTCTGTCAAAGCTATCTCTTCGGAAGCTGTTCTAACTTCTCAATGGGATGCTCAAAAATTACCAGTTATTGGGGGAATTGCAATTCCTGAATTGGAAATGAATTTGCCGATTTTTAAAGGACTTGATAATGTTAATCTCTTCTACGGAGCTGGTACAATGAAACGCGAGCAAGTAATGGGGGAAGGAAATTATAGTCTAGCTAGTCACCATATCTTTGGTGTTGATAATGCTAATAAAATGTTATTTTCTCCTTTAGATAATGCTAAAAATGGCATGAAGATTTATCTAACCGATAAAAATAAAGTTTATACTTATGAAATACGTGAAGTCAAACGTGTGACACCGGATCGTGTTGATGAAGTTGATGATAGAGAAGGGGTCAATGAAATCACATTAGTAACCTGTGAAGACCTTGCTGCTACAGAACGTATTATTGTCAAAGGTGATTTGAAAGAAACAAAAGATTATTCACAAACATCTGATGAAATCCTAACAGCTTTCAATCAACCATATAAACAATTTTATTAATACAAATCAGTGAAATCCAGAATTTCACTGATTTTTTTAAGATTTTCATAAAAATATAGTAAAATGAAATAAGAATAGGACGAATCGATCAGGACAGTCAAATCGATTTCTAACAATGTTTTAGAAGTAGAGGTGTACTATTCTAGTTTCAATCTACTATACTTGCCAAAAGGTGTCGGCTCCATCTTTACCTTCCATGTCAAAGGTGGGGAGGCAGAAGCACGCAAGGTCATTGATCATTTAGAAATCTTCTCTGATCTTGCAAATGTGGCAGATGCTAAATCGCTTGTTGTCCATCCAGCAACAACCACTCACGGTCAATTGTCAGAAAAAGACCTAGAAGCGGCAGGTGTCACACCAAACCAAATTCGTTTGTCAATCGGACTTGAAAATGTAGATGATTTGATTGAAGACTTGCGCTTGGCCTTGGAGAAAATTTAAAGTAAAAGAAGATAAACAGTGGGTTTCGACTCGCTGTTTTTGATTTTCCTTCAGGCATGATATAATGGATAAAGAAGTCTAGAAAGAGGAACGATATGAACGAAATCAAATGTCCCAACTGTGGGGAAGTCTTTACAGTAAATGAAAGCCAGTATGCTGAACTTTTGTCCCAAGTGAGAACGGCAGAGTTTGATAAGGAACTACACGATAGGATGAGGCAAGAACTGGCCTTGGCTGAGCAAAAGGCTATGAATGAGCAACAGACTAAACTGGCTCAGAAGGATCAAGAAATTGCGCAATTACAGAGTCAGATCCAAAACTTTGATACAGAAAAAGAATTGGCCAAGAAAGAAGTTGAAGAGACAAGCCATCAGGCCCTCTTGGCTAAGGACAAGGAAGTACAGGCTTTGGAGAACCAATTGGCCACTTTGCGTTTAGAGCATGAAAATCAACTGCAAAAGACCCTTTCTGACCTAGAAAAAGAACGTGATCAGGTTAAAAATCAGTTACTATTGCAAGAAAAGGAAAATGAGTTGTCTTTGGCTTCTGTTAAGCAAAACTATGAAGCCCAGCTTAAAGCAGCTAGTGAACAAGTCGAGTTCTATAAGAATTTCAAAGCCCAGCAATCTACAAAAGCGATCGGGGAAAGTCTGGAACAGTATGCAGAGAGTGAGTTTAACAAGGTCCGTAGTTTCGCCTTTCCAAATGCCTACTTTGAGAAGGATAACAAGGTCTCTGCGCGTGGGTCTAAGGGAGACTTCATCTTCCGTGAGTGTGATGAAAATGGGGTAGAGATTATCTCCATCATGTTTGAGATGAAGAATGAAGCTGACGGAACGGAGAAGAAGCACAAGAATGCAGATTTTTACAAGGAATTGGACAAGGACCGTCGGGAGAAGAACTGTGAGTATGCCGTTTTGGTGACCATGCTTGAGGCTGATAATGACTACTTTAACACAGGGATTGTTGACGTCAGTCACGAGTATGAAAAGATGTATGTGGTTCGTCCTCAATTCTTTATTCAGTTGATTGGGCTCTTACGTAATGCGGCTCTTAATTCTTTAAAATACAAGCAGGAGTTAGCGCTTGTTCGCGAGCAAAATATCGACATTACACATTTTGAGGAAGACTTGGATGCTTTTAAACTAGCTTTTGCTAAGAACTATAATTCAGCTTCGACCAACTTTGGAAAAGCTATTGATGAAATCGACAAGGCCATCAAACGCATGGAAGAGGTTAAGAAATTCCTGACCACATCTGAAAACCAACTCCGTTTAGCTAACAACAAATTGGAAGATGTCTCTGTTAAAAAATTGACCCGGAAAAATCCAACCATGAAAGCGAAATTTGAAGCATTGAAGGGGGAGTGAGAAAGCAAAAATGAACGGTATTATCAACTTAAAAAAAGAAGCGGGGATGACCTCGCATGATGCGGTTTTTAAACTGCGTAAGATTTTGGGAACCAAGAAAATTGGTCATGGTGGGACCTTGGATCCAGATGTAGTGGGCGTTTTGCCCATTGCGGTTGGCAAGGCGACCCGCATGGTCGAGTTTATGCAGGACGAGGGCAAGGTCTATGAGGGGGAAATCACTCTGGGTTATTCCACGACAACTGAGGATGCCAGTGGGGAAGTGGTCGCAGAGACACCTGTTTTATCGCAATTGGATGAAAAGCTTGTTGATGAAGCGATTGCGAGCTTGACTGGGCCTATTACCCAGATTCCCCCTATGTATTCGGCAGTTAAGGTTAATGGTCGCAAGCTCTATGAGTATGCGCGTGCTGGTCAGGAAGTGGAGCGTCCAGAACGTCAGGTGACCATTTATCAATTTGAGCGAACAAGTCCGATTTCTTATGATGGCCAACTTGCCCGATTCACTTTTCGTGTAAAATGCAGTAAAGGGACTTACATCCGTACTTTGTCAGTTGATTTGGGTGAAAAGCTTGGTTATGCGGCTCATATGTCTCAGTTAACTCGTACTAGTGCTGCTGGCTTACAATTAGAAGACGCACTGACCTTGGAGGAAATTGCTGAAAAAGTAGAGGCTGGGCAATTAGATTTTCTCCATCCTTTAGAGATTGGGACAGGTGATCTTGTCAAAGTTTTCCTAAGTCCAGAAGAAGCTACAGAAGTTCGCTTTGGTCGTTTTATTGAGCTAGACCAAACGGACAAAGAACTGGCTGCCTTTGAAGATGATAAATTGTTAGCCATTCTAGAAAAACGAGGCAATCTCTATAAGCCAAGGAAGGTTTTTAGCTAGATTGTTTAGGAATAAAAATCGGGTGATAGATAACAATTGCTTGATAAAACCCCATACTAATAGTAGAATAGTTTTGGGAATTATAATATTCCAATTGTTGCGAGTTGTAGATACTCAAATAATCTATATAGAAATTTAGAGGTGTGAAATGAAGCAACTTAAAATTCTTTCAGATAAATATTTAGAGTCCATTACAGGTTCTGGTGGGAACTTAGGCCCAGGAATATATTGTGTAGACGTTAAAGGTCGAGCAAAATGCAGTATCAATCCTGGAGAGTTTTGGGGGTACACGGGAAGTGTAATAGTCAATGGCTGGATTAATTATGGTCCATGGGCACCTAGACCAGGATTTGGTGTGATAATTCCATGATGCAAAATGAGTTTCGAGAAAGGGTGGAGCAACTTCTTCAACAAAAAGAAATAAATGAAAATAGTGAGTTGAGTCACCTGTTTCGTCTTGCTATACAAAATTTAGACAGAAATGAAAAATACCAATCGGTCATGGCCAATTTGAGTCAAGGGTTGTCGCTTTACCTCATGACGCATCATTACCAGGCACCTAAGTCTGTCATTGATTTTGGTTTATGGATTGCCAAAGCTCCTAGCCAGGAAAGAGGGAGACTGGCTTTCTTGCAGATGCTTGCTCAAACCCTACAGGGCTTTCGTTAAAACTATCGAACATCAGAGGGAAGACTCTGGTGTTTTTTGCTGATGAGACTATAAATTTTGTAAAAAATGTGATAGAATAGACGACGGATAAAATAACGGAGGATAGCATGCAAAATAGACCAATCATTATTGGAGTGACAGGTGGTTCTGGTGGTGGTAAAACCAGTGTTTCAAGAGCCATTTTATCGCATTTTCTTGATGAAAAGATTTCCATGATTGAGCATGATTCATATTACAAGGATCAGTCTCATTTGACCTTTGAAGAGCGTATCAAAACCAACTATGACCATCCATTTGCCTTTGATACAGACTTGATGATTGAGCAGATGAAGGAATTGTTAGCAGGGCGTCCGGTGGACATCCCGACTTATGACTATACAGAGCATACACGGAGTAGCAAGACCTATCGTCAGGAACCTCAAGATGTCTTTATTGTTGAGGGGATTTTGGTCTTGGAGGACAAGCGTCTACGCGATTTGATGGATATCAAGATTTTTGTGGATACGGATGATGATGTGCGCATTATTCGTCGTATCAAGCGCGATATGGAAGAACGTGGCCGTAGCCTTGATAGCGTTATTGACCAGTATCTAGGTGTGGTTAAACCCATGTACCATCAGTTTATCGAGCCGACTAAGCGTTATGCTGATATCGTCATTCCTGAGGGAGTCAGCAATACAGTAGCTATCGACCTGTTGACGACCAAGATTGCTAAGATTTTGGAAGAAGCTCGAAATAGCAAATAAACAGAATTGGAGGCCTTGCCTCCTTTTTCTATTTTTCCCTCATAATGGTACATAAATGGAGATTTTTAGGCATATTTTTGGTATAATAATACCCATGAAAGAGCAAGAAAATGAATAGTAGGTGGAGATGGAAAAGTATTTATCGGTAACAACTTTGACCAAGTATCTGAAAATGAAATTCGATAAAGACCCATACTTGGAGCGGGTCTATTTAACTGGTCAAGTTTCCAACTTTCGTAAACGACCTACTCACCAATATTTCTCCCTAAAAGATGACCATGCAGTTATTCAAGCGACCATCTGGTCTGGGGTTTATCAGAAATTAGGTTTCGACCTAGAAGAAGGAATGAAAATCAATGTGATTGGGCGTGTGCAGGTCTATGAACCAAGTGGTAGCTACTCCATCATCATTGAAAAGGCTGAGCCTGATGGGGTTGGGGCGCTTGCGATTCAGTTTGAACAACTCAAGAAAAAATTGACAGAAGAAGGCCTGTTTCAAGAACGCTTCAAGCAAGCTCTGCCCCAATTTTCTAAGAGAATTGGTGTGGTAACCAGTCGCAGTGGAGCCGTTATTCGAGATATTATCACGACCGTCAGCAGGCGCTTTCCAGGTGTCGATATCCTACTTTATCCGACTAAGGTGCAAGGTGAAGGCTCTGCCGAGGAAATTGCTAGAAATATTGCGCGTGCTAATCAAGGGGACGATTTGGATTTACTCATTATTGGTCGTGGTGGTGGTTCCATAGAGGATCTCTGGGCCTTTAACGAAGAAATTGTGGTACGAGCTATTTTTGAGTCTCGTTTGCCAGTTATTTCTAGTGTGGGGCATGAGACGGATGTGACCTTGGCGGATTTTGTGGCAGATCGACGCGCTGCAACGCCAACAGCGGCGGCTGAACTAGCAACACCTGTGACCAAGTTGGATCTATTAGCTCATTTGCAAAATCAGGAAAAACGGATGGCAACGGCAGTCCGAAATGTCCTATCTAAGAAACAAGAAGCTTTGAAAAAATGCAGTCAGTCTGTTATCTTTAGACAACCAGAACGTTTGTATGATGGCTATATGCAACGCTTGGATCAACTGCAATTGCGTTTGAAACAAAGTTTGCGAACACGGATTTCTGATAACAAGCAATTAGTCCAAGCAAGGACGCATCAACTGGTTCAATTATCACCTGTTACCAAAATCCAACGCTATCAAGACCGTCTAGGCCAGTTGGACAAGCTCCTCCGTAGCCAAATGGCGCTGGTTTATGATGCCAGGGTTGCTGAAGTCAAGAGACTTTCAGAAGCCCTGCTCATGTTGGATACCAGTCGAATCGTGGCGCGTGGTTATGCTATTGTCAAAAAAGAAGAGTCCGTTGTAGATTCGGTTGAGAGTTTGAAGAAAAAAGACCAAGTAACGCTTTTGATGCGAGATGGTCAAGTAGAATTAGAGGTTAAAGATGTCAAAACAAAAGAAATTTGAGGAAAATCTAGCAGAACTGGAGACCATTGTCCAAAGTTTGGAAAATGGTAAAATTGCTCTGGAAGATGCGATTGCTGCTTTTCAAAAGGGCATGGTCTTGTCAAAAGAGCTCCAAGCGACGCTGGACAAGGCTGAAAAGACCTTGGTCAAGGTCATGCAAGAAGACGGAACAGAAAGTGATTTTGAATGAAGAAGCAAGAAAAATTAGCTCTTGTCGAGTCAGCCTTGGAAGATTTTTATGGAGGCCAGCAGTTTGCCTCTAGTTTGCGAGAGTCTGTTCTCTATTCTATTCATGCTGGTGGCAAGCGTATTCGACCTTTTATCTTGTTAGAAGTTCTGGAAGCCTTGCAGGTTGCGATCAAACCTGCTCACGCGCAGGTGGCCGCGGCCTTGGAAATGATTCATACAGGGAGTTTGATTCACGATGACCTTCCTGCTATGGATGATGATGATTACCGTCGGGGACGATTGACAAACCATAAAAAATTCGGTGAAGCTATGGCCATTTTGGCAGGAGACGCTTTGTTCCTAGATCCTTACGCCTTGATAGCGCAGGCAGATTTGCCAAGTCAGATTAAGGTAGACTTGATTGCCAACTTATCGCTTGCTTCAGGAAGTCTGGGTATGGTAGCAGGCCAGGTTTTGGATATGGAAGGCGAACACCAGCATTTGTCTTTGGAAGAACTCCAGACTATTCATGCTAATAAGACTGGAAAACTACTAGCCTATCCCTTCCAAGCGGCTGCTATCATTGCGGAATTGGCACCTGAAATGCAGACAAAGCTGAAAACTGTTGGTGAATTGATTGGGCTGGCTTTTCAGGTCAGAGATGATGTGCTGGATGTGACAGCTAGTTTTGAGGAAATCGGCAAGACACCACAAAAGGATTTGCAGGCTGAAAAATCAACCTATCCAGCCTTATTGGGCTTGGAAGAGGCCATTGCCTTTTGTAACCAGACTTTGGATCAAGCTAATGCCAAATTACACGACATTGCCCAGCAGATTCCCTTTGAGATAGAATCGATTGTAAGAGTAGTAGAAAGTTTGAGAATCAATGGCTAAGGAAAGAGTGGATGTACTAGCTTATAAACAGGGCTTGTTTGAAACGCGAGAGCAGGCCAAGCGCGGTGTCATGGCTGGTCTAGTCCTAGCAGTCCTGAATGGAGAACGGTTTGACAAACCAGGAGAGAAAATCCCGGACGACACTGAGTTAAAACTCAAGGGGGAGAAACTCAAGTATGTCAGCCGTGGTGGCTTGAAACTGGAAAAGGCCTTGCAGGTCTTTGATTTGTCAGTGGAAGGAGCTACAACGATTGATATCGGTGCCTCTACTGGAGGTTTTACCGATGTCATGTTGCAAAATGGTGCTGAACTTGTCTTTGCAGTTGATGTTGGTACCAATCAATTGTCTTGGAAACTACGCCAAGACCCACGAGTTGTCAGCATGGAGCAGTTTAATTTCCGCTATGCTGAAAAGACCGATTTCGAGCAGGAACCGAGCTTTGCCAGTATTGATGTGAGTTTCATTTCCCTTAGTCTGATTCTTCCGGCCTTGCACCGAGTCTTGACAGATCAAGGGCAGGTCGTGGCTCTGGTTAAACCTCAGTTTGAAGCAGGTCGAGAGCAGATCGGGAAAAATGGAATTATTCGCGATGCTAAGGTTCATCAACATGTCCTTGAATCTGTCACAGCTATGGCAGTAGAGGAAGGCTTTTCAGTCCTTGGATTGGATTTTTCTCCCATCCAAGGTGGACATGGAAATATCGAGTTTTTAGCGTATTTGAAAAAAGAAGAGTCAGCAAGCAATCAGGTTCTTGCTGAGATTGAAGAAATAGTAGAAAGGGCGCATAGTCAATTTAAAAATGAATAAAAAAGAGAGACTTGAAAAAATTAGACGATTTGTGACAGATTATCAAATCGGTACACAAGAAGAAATTGTAGAACATTTGAAAGAGGCATGCATCACTGCCACTCAGGCGACAGTATCACGTGATATCAAAGAGCTAGGCATTGTCAAAATTCCTTTGAGAGACAACACCTATGTCTATGAATTGCCAAAATCAATCGTAAAAAGTTTGCAACTAGCTGAATATAATATCGAATCGGCTCAATTGATGGACAAGATGATCAATCTCCAAGTTATTCCAGGAAATACGTCTTTTGTAAAAGCTCAGTTAATTGAGACTTTTGCGGATAAGATTTTCAGCTGTTTGGCTGATGATAGCTCGATTTTAGTCATGGCCAGAAGTGAAAGTCTAGCTGAGGAAATCTTTGAACAAGTAAAAAAATGGTAGGTCTATATGTTACTTGAAATTTCGATAAAAAACTTTGCCATTATTGAGGCTATTTCCCTCCATTTTGAAAAGGGGATGACAGTCCTGACTGGTGAAACGGGTGCAGGGAAGTCGATTATCATTGATGCCATGAATATGATGTTGGGAGCTCGTGCTACGACAGATGTTATTCGTCATGGTGCGCCAAAGGCAGAGATTGAGGGGCTTTTCTCAGTTGAGAATAGTCGTCTTTTACAGGAAATTTTTGATGAGCAAGGTTTAGAATTAGGTGATGAAATTATCATCCGTCGGGAAATCTTGCAAAATGGTCGGAGTATTAGTCGTGTCAATGGCCAGATGGTTAATCTGTCTGTTTTGCGTGCTATTGGACAACATCTGGTGGATATACATGGTCAACATGACCAAGAGGAGTTAATGCGTCCCCAACTGCATATCCAGATGTTGGATGAATTTGGCGATGTAGCCTTTTGGGACTTAAAAGAAACCTATCAAACGAGTTTTGATGCCTATCGGAAAATGCGTAAGCAGGTTCTGGAAGTCAAGAAAAACCAACAGGAACACAAGGCACGTATCGAAATGTTGGAATTTCAAATGGCAGAGATTGAGGCAGCAAACTTGCAGGCTGGAGAAGATTTGGCTCTCAATCAAGAACGTGATAAACTGCTCAACCATAAAAATATTGCGGATACACTGACCAATGCCTACAGTATGTTGGACAATGAAGACTTTTCAAGTCTGGCCAATGTTCGTTCAGCTATGAATGATATGGAAAGTGTCGAAGAGTACGACCCTGAATACCGTGAAATTTCAAGCTCTCTGTCTGAGACCTACTATGTCTTAGAAGACATTAGCAAACGTTTGGAAGCTATTATCGAGGATCTTGATTTTGACGGCAATCGTCTCATGCAGGTTGAGAATCGTTTGGATCTCCTTCATACCATTACCCGTAAGTACGGTGGGACTGTAGACGATATCTTGCTTTATTTTGCCAAGATCACGGGAGAATACAATCTCTTGACAGGCAATAATCTTTCGTCTGAGGACATGGAAGCAGAGCTCAAGAAGTTGGAAGTCAATCTTGTCGACTTGGCAGGTCAGCTTGTCTCTGCTCGTCATGACTTGGCTCAGCAGCTCGAAGTTGAGATTAAACAAGAACTGCAAGACCTTTATATGGAAAAAGCCCAGTTTCAGGTTCGTTTTAGCAAGGGCAAATTCAGTCGTGAGGGCAATGAAATGGTTGAGTTTTATATTTCAACCAACCCTGGAGAAGACTTTAAACCCTTGGTTAAGGTTGCTTCTGGAGGGGAATTATCTCGTCTCATGTTAGCCATTAAGTCTGCCTTTTCACGTAAAGAAGGCAAGACCAGCATAGTCTTTGATGAGGTGGACACAGGAGTTTCAGGTCGTGTAGCTCAAGCTATTGCACAGAAGATTCATAAAATTGGTCAGCATGGTCAGGTTCTGGCTATTTCCCATTTGCCACAAGTGATTGCGATTGCGGATTATCAATTCTTTATTGAGAAGATTAGTAATGACCATTCAACGGTTTCGACTGTTCGTCTTTTGACGGTTGAAGAGCGAGTGGAGGAAGTTGCTAAGATGTTGGCAGGTGATGATGTGACCGAAGCAGCCCTGACGCAAGCCAGAGAATTGTTGAGAAACAGAGAGAAATAAGATGACTGACTATTATGTAATTGGAGATGTTCACGGAAAAGCTGGGATGCTGGAAGACCTTCTCAAAACCTGGGATGGTCAGACCCAGTTGCTCCTTCTAGGGGATTTAATTGACCGTGGTGAAGATAGTCGCCGTGTCCTTGAAATGGTCAAGGACTTGGTGGATAATCAAGGGGCTATCTGTTTGTCAGGAAACCACGAGTATATGTTTTTGACATGGCTAGATGATCCAGAAGAAAGCTATGACCACTATCGTCGTAATGGTGGTGATACAACTATTAACTCTATCCTAGGTCGTCCCTTGGATGCCCCAGTTGACGGGATTGAGGATGCCAAGCGTGTTGCTACTGAAGCGGCAGACTTGGTCAAATTTATTCGTCAAATGCCATTTGTGGTAGAGACAGACAAGTATATCTTCGTTCACGCAGGTATTGATTTGACCTTGGATGACTGGAATGAAACCACAGATTATAAAAAGGTCTGGCTTAGAAAACCATTCCATGAAGCCGAAAATCATACTGGAAAAACTATTGTCTTTGGTCATACACCGGTCTATGGTTTGTTAAAGCAAGATCGAGGTACAGCTGAGCTTTGGACTACAGAAGATGGTAAGATTGGAATGGATGGAGGAGCTGTTTATGGTGGTGTCCTTCACGGGATTGTCTTTACAGACCAAGGGATGACAGAACATCACTTTATTGAGAATGACGGCTTTGTCGCTGAAGATTAGTACTCCTAGCAGGGGATGGTCTTGTCAAAATGTCAAAAACAATTTATAATAAATAGATACCCTGAAAGGAAGAGAATCATGAACTTAGAAGAATTGAAAAAACGACAGGAGAAGATCCGTAACTTCTCTATTATCGCCCATATTGACCATGGAAAGTCGACTCTAGCAGACCGCATTTTGGAAAAGACAGAGACAGTATCCAGTCGTGAAATGCAGGCCCAACTTTTGGATAGTATGGATTTAGAGCGGGAACGTGGGATTACCATTAAGTTGAATGCCATCGAGCTCAATTATACTGCAAAAGATGGGGAAACTTATATTTTCCACTTGATTGACACACCAGGACACGTAGACTTCACCTATGAAGTTTCACGTTCGCTAGCTGCCTGTGAGGGAGCGATTTTGGTGGTCGATGCTGCCCAAGGGATTGAGGCTCAAACTCTTGCCAACGTTTATCTGGCCTTGGATAATGATTTGGAAATCATGCCAGTCATTAACAAAATTGACCTGCCTGCTGCAGACCCTGAGCGAGTGCGTACAGAGATTGAAGATGTCATCGGTCTAGATGCCAGTGAAGCAGTTTTGGCTTCTGCCAAGGCTGGTATTGGGATCGAGGAAATCCTTGAGCAAATTGTAGAAAAAGTACCAGCACCAACGGGTGATGTGACGGCGCCTCTTAAGGCTTTGATTTTCGACTCAGTTTACGATGCTTACCGTGGGGTTATCCTCCAAGTGCGTGTCATGGATGGGGTGGTCAAACCTGGCGATAAGATTCAGCTTATGAGCAATGGCAAGACCTTTGATGTGACCGAAGTCGGTATCTTTACACCCAAAGCAGTTGGTCGTGATTTTCTTGCGACTGGGGACGTTGGTTATATTGCGGCTTCTATCAAGACGGTTCAGGACACTCGTGTGGGTGATACCGTTACCTTGGCAACCAATCCTGCGACAGAGCCATTACATGGTTACAAACAGATGAATCCTATGGTCTTTGCGGGTCTCTATCCTATCGAGTCAAACAAGTACAATGACCTACGTGAAGCCCTTGA
Source organism: Streptococcus sp. 1559 (assembly GCF_013276735.1). Taxonomy (NCBI): domain Bacteria; kingdom Bacillati; phylum Bacillota; class Bacilli; order Lactobacillales; family Streptococcaceae; genus Streptococcus; species Streptococcus sp. 1559. Next base: position 2,611 of record NZ_VMLO01000009.1, on the reverse strand, counting down.
AAAATTGCAACTGAATGATGCTAGTCTTCAGTTTGAACCAGAAACATCTCAGGCTCTTGGATTTGGTTTCCGTTGTGGTTTCCTTGGACTTCTTCATATGGATGTTATCCAGGAACGTTTGGAACGTGAGTTCAACATTGACCTCATCATGACAGCTCCGTCTGTTATCTATAAGGTTAATTTGACCGACGGTGAGTCTATGGATGTGTCAAACCCATCTGAGTTCCCAGACCCAACTAAGATTGCGACCATTGAAGAGCCTTATGTCAAGGCGCAAATCATGGTACCACAGGAGTTCGTCGGAGCAGTAATGGAGCTAGCTCAGCGTAAGCGTGGGGACTTTGTGACTATGGACTATATTGATGATAACCGTGTCAATGTTATCTATCAAATTCCTCTTGCTGAAATTGTCTTTGACTTCTTTGATAAACTTAAGTCTTCGACACGTGGTTATGCAAGCTTTGACTACGAATTGTCAGAATATCGCCCATCTAAGCTGGTGAAAATGGATATCCTTCTCAACGGAGACAAGGTGGATGCCCTCAGCTTTATCGTTCACAAGGATTTTGCCTACGAACGTGGGAAACTCATCGTTGATAAGCTCAAGAAAATCATCCCTCGCCAACAATTTGAGGTTCCAATCCAAGCAGCAATTGGACACAAGATTGTCGCTCGTACTGATATTAAGGCCCTTCGTAAGAACGTACTTGCTAAATGTTATGGTGGTGATGTTTCTCGTAAACGTAAACTCCTTGAAAAACAAAAAGCTGGTAAGAAACGTATGAAAGCTATTGGATCAGTGGAAGTCCCACAAGAAGCCTTCCTCAGCGTCTTGAGCATGGATGAAGAATAAGTTATCAGAAATGCCTTTCCTTGTTCACAGGAAATGTATATAAGAATCAATAGTAAAGCAGGCTTTAATGGCCTGCTTTTTTATAAACTATCAAGAAATCGGAGAAAATAATGGTATAGTAGATTGAAACTAGAATAGTACACCTCTACTTTTAAAACATTGTTAGAAATAGATTTGACTGTCCTGATAGATTTGCCCTGTTCTTATTTTTTCATTTCACTATAAAATTTTAAATTTGTGACCATATCTTGACTGTATTTTCCTCTCTTTTTCGAATAAGTAAATAGAATAATCAAATCTAGATTAAAAAATGTGCTATAATGAAAGGAGAAGCAATATGACTGTACGTCATCCGGGCATTAGCCCGACCAATGATTTGGTTGCTAAGAAGATTTTTAGCAATCCGGAAATCACTTGTCAATTTATTCGCGATATGCTGGATTTACCAGCCAAAAATGTGACCATTTTGGAGGGAAGTAACATTCACGTCTTGCCTTCCATGCCCTATTCGGCGCAAGATTTCTATACCAGTATAGATGTTTTGGCGGAGTTGGATAATGGTACGCAAGTTATCATCGAAATTCAGGTTCATCATCATAATTTTTTCATCAATCGTTTATGGGCTTACCTTTGCAGTTAGGTCAATCAAAATCTTGAAAAAATTCGTCAACGAGAAGGTGATACTCATCAGAGTTATAAACACATCTCACCAGTATACGCTATCGCAATTGTGGATAGTAACTACTTCTCAGATGACTTGGCTTTTCATAGTTTTAGCATGCGAGAGGATAGGACAGGTGAGGTTTTAACAATTACAAACAATGGACAGGAAAACCATCTGGTTAAGATGGCATTCTTGGAACTAAAAAAATACAGAGAAACCAGCAAAGACGAGGTTCGCAAGCCATGGTTGGAGTTTTTCGGGAATAAACCCTTTACCCAAGAACCTGAGCGAGCCATCAGCCAAGCAGACCAACTGCTAGATTACAAGAGCTGGTCTGAGGAGGACAGGGAGATGTTTAGTCAACTACGTATGCGAGAAGAACAAGCCTTATTAGCACAGGACTATGCCTTGGAACAAGCTGAAGAAAAAGGGTTGGAGAGAGGTCGTGCAGAGGGGCTTGAACAGGGATTAAAAGTAGGTTTAGTAAATCTAGTCCGCCAAGGTCTTCTGACTTCTGAGGTTGCTAGCCAGCAGTTGGGCATAACCGTCGCTGAGTTTGAGGAGCTATTGAAAAAATACAAATAAGCCCTAAAAAATACAGAGAAACCAGCAAAGACAAGGTTCGCAAGCCATGGTTGGAGTTTTTTGTAACTCTCTATCTCCTAGATAGGGTTCGATAAAATACAGTGATTTCGGAGTTAGCTAGTTAGGTCATTTGTAAATCAAGTAAGCCTAAGAGAAGTAGTGATCTTAGAAAAACTGGAGCTGGCTAGCTAATAATCTAATCTATAAGAATCCCTAAGCAAGGGGTTAGAATCTATAAACTGGCCTATGATTTAGTTTTATCCATAAATGATTAAAAAGAGGGTATGGCGTGTCTACTACAGAAGAGCGGCTTTTTAATGATACAATGCTAGGATTTGTTTTTATCAATTAGCATTTGATGTGCTTAACATCAGGGGGAAATTACTTCGAAACAAACCGTAACTAAAATGTTATCAAATTGTAATAAAACCTTGATTTGTATATGTTTCTCAAGACAGAATCGTCAGGAAGCTTGATAGAATAGCTTTGTACAGCCTATCCATATATAT